>JANXME010000056.1 GCA_025354785.1 Actinomycetes bacterium
TCACCAATAAACCAGTGCCATTCGCGCTCAAAACCACCATGGCTGAACTATTTGGGTGAATATATACAAATTCCCCAGTACGAACATTATAGTCCAATTTATCGCCTTTGGCCTTAATAAGAACCCCCGTCGCAATGCCAAAATTGGATTTCTCCATATCAGACAGATTGTCTATATATTTCTTAACATACTTACTCGGATTATTAACGGTATAGTGGTCAGGATTAGTCTGGCGCAAATAATTCTGCGCAGTAATCTCAGCTACGCGAACTTCTAACTCTAGTATGTTTAAATCATCGTCAATACCACCTTTCAATTTAGGAAACTTAGTTGGATCGACTTCGTAATTAAATTCATTTTTCCTAGGACCCTTTACATTTTTGGGACTCGCCTGGCCTCGGGCTCGACCAAGACCATATGCAAACTGCCTGCCCAAATCGGTTAGAAACGGCAGCGGCGGGCGCAAAATCACTGGTCGCACGCCGCCATAATTCGGCACTTTTGATTCCTTAATCTCAACCAGACCATGTTCTATTAAGAATTTACCTGCAGGAGACTCAATCATCTTGCCAACCGCTTCACGATCACCGGCTCTATTTACATTTATAAGTTTCTTAATAATATCCAAGGCGGCGTCCTGCATCAAATAAGTCTCCGGTCCGACACGGTCCTCTCTTATTGCGTCCCACGATACTTCTTGTTCCTGTTCTAAAGTTGGCGGCTGTCTTGTGGGCGCTGGCCCATTAAACTGCCTGGCGCCACATTGTTGACAGAATCTTGGATCGGGTCCGATATCGGCACTACCACATTCGGGACATGTGGCTAACTGAGCCGTCTTTGTTTCGAACTGGGCAACTTCTGAACCCACTGAGATGTTATGGGCCGCACAAAATCCACCATTAACTTCAATAACGGCTGAGATGTGTGGCATACCCCATTGTCCTGGAGTGCCGGGCTCAACGTTCTCAACAATCTTGGTGACACGCGAATCAGAACCAACGAAGATTAAGTCAATCGGAAATTTAACACGGTCCATATGGAAACTCACACGACGACCACCATTCTCCCAGTACGGGAAAATCATGCCCTCATATGCGCCAAGCTCTTTATGCCAATTCAGACCCTGCACTTGTAATTCGGGCGTATCAGCAATCTGACAAGTAATATCCACATCAGCTATTCTAAGTTTAGCAGTCTGATACTCAACAAGCTCGACGTCGTCTGTATTAAAATCCTCAGCCTCACAAAACCAACCTGAACCATTAAGCACCTTGGCGTGCTTACGAATTAATGCTTTGGCGATTTTGTCATCTATTGTCATTGGGCAATCTTCCTAGCTACTGCAATTTGTAACTGCGAGTTACATCCTCTAACGCCTGTCGTGCAGTTGTGGCGACTATCTCAGCTAATTTCAAGCGCATGCCTTGATCCATTCTTACAACGATAGTATTGTCAACACCTGCCTCTAGCAAGTCTTTCTTGATTTGATCATATTCTCTAGATAACTCGCGAACAACTTGGAAAGTCTGCTTCTCGATGAGGGCCTTAATAACCATATTCATCAACTGCTTACCCTGCCTAATCTTATTTAAGTCAGTGATGCAACTGCGAATCTCTCGGACAAGAACAGTATACTGCGACATTGCTTCAAGGTCGACCAATTTCTTGCCGTCAACCTCTTTCATAACCACTTCGTCAAGAAATTCTAGCTTTTCGCCTAAGGACGCACGCAAAGATTCCAAATTTAGATAGTCATTGACCTCATTCCCGACCTTGCGACGAACCATGTCTTCAATTTCATGGCCGACTTCCGGGTTTACACTAACTAAAGACGACGTGCCCGTATTTCCACCAAATCTTGCCAACTCTTGATTCACCCGATTTGGAATGGCTATATGACTGTTAAAGTGCGCAGACATATTCTGATTATTAAGTTTGGGAAGCGGAATTTGCTCATTCTCGATTCTGGCGTTGATGTGATTCATGGCACGAGCATTACTTGCGCCAGCTTCCAGAATTTGTGAATGCAGATCAGTATAAAGTTCCGGATGAGAGCGAGATATGTTGCATATCTTACATCGATGTTCGAATACTACTATACCTACTTTACTCATCTAACACCTCTATGTTAATTATATTTCTTGCCTCAAGGTCTTTTAATTGAGCAATTGCCTTACAGGCAGCAACCGAGCCTGCCCAGGGGAGTAAATCAAATGAATTAGAAGCTGTGAGAACAAAACAGGCTCCATTCCGATAAGATCCATGGGGAGCCGGTATAATGAGCTCGACGTTATACGAAGATTTATTTGTGACTATGAATTTGGCGGCCATATGACTACACCCATGTGAAAATAGTCACAACAGCCCAACAATTTAGCTACTATGCAATTTTAAATATTCTATTGCTTTTGTTAAAATTTCTATAGAATCTTTAGAAAATCCTAGCATGGAATTGCACGATCGACAAAGTAAAGCTCTGAACCTATTGTCTTTATGGTCATGATCGATAGCCAGTCTACCATACTTCATGTCTGGTGCGCCCCCGCATATTGCACACAACCCGTGCTGGATCTCAAATGCAGAGTCATATGTCTCTATGGATATGCCAATATCGCCATACTTACGTTTTATATAATTGGCATTACGTAATTTAATCTTATGTGGAGTGTTGACATACTTCGCACGTCTATCTGCGCGAATTGCATCGCCAGACTCACCCTCAAGACGCGCCTTCTGATAGGCTTTTTGATAAGCTTTCTTGGCTACAACATCTCTTGCCATAGCTATTCTTTAGTTACGCGAAGAGGACCCTGAAGTTTTTTGGTCCGAAAATGGACTGTGGCCTTTCCACCGTCAATATCAATTTCATCAATGTGTATCTGCCCCAAGAATCCAAGATCTGTAAATTCCTTGGTGGACTCAAGACCCTTGACGAATGAAATTACAGCCTGAGCCATGCCAGCATCGCTACGGGCTGCTGAGGCGTGGTCTGCATCCCATTCTATGTCCAAAAATTGATATGTGCCATCATTCTCTTTGCCAGCCAGTTCCATCGGCAAATGTGCTGGACGCAGGCGCTTTGCGCTATCTTTCTCGTCAGCCCTATCTTTCATCTTGTCTACCTTGACAGCATCATCAAGCTGACCCTTAGGCTTAGGAGACTTCATCTTGCCTTCGGCATATTTGGCAATACGGTGCGCTTCGCCAGAATTCCAAATGGCAGTTTTAAACACATCGAGAGCCGGTGGCTTAGCTAAATCATGCACCATGCCTGTCTTGAATAGATAATTGATGAATATTTTATCACTAACCTGAGTCAATTTCTCGTCAGTTAATTCAACTGCATGGCGTGGACGCGCAGCAATATAACGTGCGAGTCTATTCATGTCTGCAGATTTAACTGTTGATCTATATTGTACACCAACTTCATCTACTAGATCTAGGATCGATGCAACGCGGTCGTCGGTTAATTGATGACCATATTCCTTATAATATGAGGTGTAATAATCCTTAGCAGAATCATCAACAGCGATCTTAGGTGGGCCTGATGGAATTGAGCCAGTATCATCCTCAACTGGCTCTACATCTTGTCCATGAAGAATTGACTCACCAGATTCCAACTTCTCCTTAAGGGCCTCAAAATCTTCTTCTAAGTCTGACATGACTTCAACCAACGACCGCATGTCGTCGACAGGCATATCATCACCCATATCATCGTCCATACTAGGAGGGCCGATCGGCGGTTGGCCGCCCGGTTTCGCGCCAGCGGGCGGTGGGACGCCGGGCGGACCACCAGCAGGCGGACCGGCGGGAGCAGGCGCTTTTGGTGGAGGCGCGACTTGACCAAATTTACCTTTTGGCATATGCTCCTGGAAAGTGTCCTGTCTAGTTTGCTGTTCTTGGATGGTCGGCATGGGCTTTGCAGGAGCAACGGGCGCGGTAGGTGGTTGCGCCTTAAATGCATCATTCATCCCATGTTGCTGAACCATCTTCTTCAATTCTTCTGGTGATAAACGCTTGTTTGGTACAGCGATCTTACCAGTACCATCAATCTCTTGTGAAGACAGGCTATCGCGTTGACCATTCATTGGAGATGCGGCAGTACCAGCTGGTTGATTACCCAATTGAGCATCTTTCTCAGCGGGCTCATCTTCGGATGATTCTTTTTCGTCCGAATCGTCAATATCTGGCGCGTCTTTATCCTTCTTATGCTTCGGCTTATCTTTCTTAACTCGTGGCTTGTGGTCTGGATGGTCTTCTGGATGCAGATCCTTTTGACGGCGAATTTCTTTTTGGCGCGCGAGCTCATCTTTGTGCTGAGCTTCTTCAACAGGAGTCTTCGGAACTTTTGACTTTCCCTTGTTCTCTTCGTTCTTTTGTCTACGCTTTCCCTCGTCCATAGCCAACGCTTCTGGACTGCCTTCTGGAACGTATACATCATTCACATCAGTGGCATTGCCCTTGGCAAGTTCTTCGGCCAACCATGCAGTCTCAGCGGTTGCTAGCATTTCTGGGCCACAAAGCTTAATCAACTTCTTGTACATATTACCAGCGCGTGAAATCTTCTCTTGTTGAATAACAATTGATTTACGAAGATTTTGTTTATCGGCACGAGTATAGACTTCGCCTTTGCCAAACGGCGCTGGATGTTCTGCCTTCAAAATCTCATCTAGTAGAATAGATTGCTTGCGTTGTAATTCTCCAAGATATTTCAAGAAAGAATTGGCAAGAGCTTGTTTTTCCGCACCACCCTGATCTTTGGACAAATTGGGTGCGTTAGGCGTCGGCTGCGGAACAGCCGGCATGATGCCGGGTGGCGGCTTCATTTGATCAAGCATATTGATCTCAGAAGGCTTTGGCGCAGAAGTATCTGGCGCCATGTCGTCGTCGATCTGTCCAACACGTGGCAAATTCTGCATAACACGTTGTACGTTCTGCTGGTCGCCAGCGCCCATTTCTTGCATTTGCTGCAGGATGGCATTATCATCCACGTTCTGCGTACGCAAGTCCTGAACCTGACGAGCAATATCCAAATCAGGCCAATTCTCACCAGGAGTAATCTGTGTAATATCGCTTGGGTCACTCATCGGAGCATCAGGCTGAGTCATATTTGGGCCGCCAGCTTGGGCCAATCTATCCCAGATCTCTTCATAACCAGCATCTGCATGCATGGCTGCACGAATCTGTTTCTTTGTGACAGTAGACTCCGCCTTAGAAGCAACCTTTTGCGTAAACGAATCTATTAGCTTCATGTTGCCTCACCTTAATGATTTTTGGTAATTGCTGGCGTCTTAAAGGGGTCGTCGCCGCCATGATCGCCATCCAAACCCTTTGGAGGTAGCTTAATACCAGCCTGGTCGGTCGGACTGTGCGTAACAGAAGGCTTACCCGCATCAGGCAATAGATCCTTGCCCTGTGAGTCCTTACCTAAATCAGTAGGGCTCATCTTCCCGTGCTGTTCTTTATTCGGCTGGGTCTTAATCTTGCCAGATGGAACAGGTAATAGGTCCTTAGTTTCTGAATCTTCGCCAACATCATTATCGACTTGCACATGGTCTTTCGGCTTACGAACAGAAGGCGTCTTCATCTTACCTTCACCCTCTGCCACCTTGGATGCAACTGGAGCAGGCAGTTCTAGACCAGCGCTTTCGGCGGCAGGAGCGGCACCCGACGCAGCTGCTGGGGCACCAGATGTCCATAGACTGGATGAGATGCCAAGAATCTGAGTCTGCATTTCTGGAGTCTCTAGCTCCGCGCGATCCTTATAGTCCTTTTTCAACATCGAGATTGCATCAACTGGGCCCATGCCCATTGACTTGTAGTGTTGGAGCGCAGCCTGGATGTCGGATGGGCTTAATGTTGGACCATTTGGCTGTGGGGCTCCACCGGCAGGTGCAGCAGGTGCTGGAGCAGCCTGAGCAGTCTTCATACCAGTCATCGCCATAAAATCAGCGATGGCAACATCTAAATCCATAAGGCTGCAGGCACGGCCCGCACCCTTTTCCCAAAGTTCTACTTCATCATTGGTGTTAATTCTAATAAGAACTTCACCAATTTTCAAAGTCTTCCCATCAAGCAACTTGGCTTCTAACTCTTCAGCGGTCAAAGCCTTACCGCCGCCAGAAGGAGTAACTTTCTTTGCATACGTGGTGACTTCTTGTTGCTGCTTAATCTTTCCCTTCGGCAATGGAATACCTTTACCCTTAGCCTTGGCCGGCTGCACCCCATCAGTTTCTTTACTGCCAATCTTACCATTAGCTTGAACTATTGGACAACTTGGGTGATTACAATTTTGTAGCCCAGTGAATTCACACGGCGCACCAGAAGGCATAACCTTACCTTCGTTACCATCAGCCAATGGACAGCTTGGGTCATCACAATTTTGTAGCCCAGTGAATTCACATACAGAACCGGACGGTACCATCGAAGGAAACAACGAGATTGCAGGATCAAGTGGCAAGTGCGCTTGCGCGGTCTTCTCTTTAGAAGCACCATCGCGTAATGCAGAGAGTTGGACCATATTGCATTTAAAGCCGTGCCGTAAACCAAGTGACAATACACGTCTTAACGTTGACGTTGGGAATGGCACATTAGCCAACTTAATTGTGCGCGATTTAATGTCAGCCATGGCTTGTTTGGTCGCAAAGACTACATCGTCAATCATGTAGCACTGATTCGCAGTTATATCAAATCCGGCGATAATGCGCTGAGGGGTGTTTATAACCGGCGACACATCAACATATCTACCATCTAGTTCATATACAGCACCATGACCACGTGTGGCATACAACTTCGCACCTAGAGATTTTAGCTTTTGGATTGCGGCTTGTCTAGCTTCTATAGAAGTGAAGAAATAGTCATAATCTTTGGGCTTGCCTAATTTTCCAATAAAATTACGAACTGCCCCACCGGCCAGAATAGCGCCCTCAACCGATGAGAGTGGATGCCTGAAAGACATAGATGTCTTAATCACGGCACCCATTGGACCACCCGGCCCTTGTTCACCCATCGACATTGGAGGCCCAGGCTTTTTAGTTAACGGCATTCCAAGCTCATCAGGCATCGGCATTCCGCCACCGCTTAATCCAAGTTCGGCCTCTTCTTCTTGCAACCAACCTTCGGTCGGCGGCGCAAATTCATGACCTTCGTTTAAGATTTCTTCCGCGCCCCACTCTGCCGTACCCGGCGGCGCCAGATGGCCCTCGCCCATTTCGTGCTGAATATAGTCCATAGCCTGCGGAGGAGCTTGCTCAATGATTTCATCGGCGGCCTGATCAATCTCTTCTAGAACATTTACGCCCATTTCGAGCTCTGGCGCTTGAACCATACCATCGCCTGCGTCCATCATTGGATCCATGCCCAATTCACCGGGCATATTTTCTTCAAGAGGCATCTCCATGTCATCTTCTGGACCCATGTTCAGATGTGGCTTGCCCGGCATTGGCGCCAACTGACCAGTGATTGCATCAAGAACAGTTGCGAACTTGATTAAATCATCACCCAGCCCACCTTCGAATAGGTCAGCAGCTTTAGTAGCGGCCCTTGCAACTTTGATAGTCTGCGCACCTTTGGTGGCAAACCAAGTACGTGGATCGAGCAACTTCTTCTTGCCGATACCAGCAGCGGAGGCATCATCTTCTTCGCCGTCGACTGAAGGTGCTGGAGCAGGCGGCGGCTGACGCTTTGGATTACCACCCAACAAGGGCGGCTCAGCAAGCATCTCTGGCGCTTCTTCTTCCGGCCCATGTTGAAGATCTTCCATCTCCTGCGGCTCTTTAGGGGACGCAGGCATGGTCGGATCAGGACCCAATTGCAATGAATCATTAACGTCAGTCAATCCACCCATCCACTCATTCAACTGAGTGGACAAATCTTGTAGTGATTGGCCAGCCTGTTCTAGTCCGCTGTTGAAAGCGTCAGTCGCCGCTTGATCGAGATCGTGTAACATGGTGCTGGCCATGCTGCCGGCATCTTCCAGCAACTTCATCGTAAATTCAAGATCGCCAGTCTGTCCAAGCTTGGACAGACTGTCTGCGACAGTCTCATGAACGGCTTGCTTGGAACGCATCGATACTAGACTGCGAATTAAGGTGCGGGCACGAACTTGCTCAATTTTGTCGCCATCCAACTTATTGTCGCGAACAAGAGTCTCAAAATCTGCCTGAGTATTAATTTTAGCAGCAATTCGAGCAAGTTTAGCAACAGGAAGCTTATGTAGGCCAACACGAGCACATTCAGCCTCAATAGCATCAGAGGCTTGCGACCGAGGAAAACTATCCTTAAAAGAGCGTACGAGAGCTTTAACTTGACCATATGTTAAACCACCCATCGGATCTTGATGCCATGTGCGCTCCAACTGAGCGGTTAGCTGCCGAAGGCCAACATCGCGCTTAACTCGATCTGAGATTTTACGAATGCCGGTGTATAGATCAAATCGAGTTACCACAGTCAGACTCTCATCTGGGGCTACAACCAACGTCGCAACTTTGGCTCGCAGAGTCTGCAAAAACGGCATCGCCATTTCTTCTGCCTGCTGCCTAGCTAGAATCTGCTTATCTGCGGCTGCATATTGCTCTAGATATTCGGTGCTCTTCTCGGACAATATGCGACCGAGTGAGTGATCACCATAAACTTTCTCGCCCTTACTTAGCATCGCTAGCGCTGATTTTGTTTTCATTTAATGTACCTCTATTGTACGGGCTAACATCACTTGTCGTATAGCTTGTCCAACAATTAACATTTTGTCAGGCGACAAACAGTCAGACCTAGCTTGATTGCAGATCTTGCAGCATTGAACAACATTGTCAATAGTGTAACCCAGTCGATTGTCTAGTCTGTCTAGTCCACACCCAGTGCCGGCCACAGTAAGTCCACAATAGTAACACGTTTTAGACAGCAAATTTTCATAGTCGCATTGAGAAATGTCAAAGATAAGACCCCTATATTTTGCAAATTTCACTGCGAACTTATATCTAGTACTGGGTTTCCTAATTCTGGCGAACGAATACTCTTTGATATGTTTAGCATTATTTTGATCATATTGCTGTTTGATCAACTTACCATCACCACGCCAATACCGATTTTGTTGTTGGAGTCTTCTGCATCCCTTACACCAAGGAGACAGACCGTCACTAGCACGAGCCTGCTTATGAAATGCTCCATCAATCTGAGATATCATACATTTAGAACAAGTTTTCATTTTAACTAATTTGGGCGTCGTCGTCTTCTTTTACTGAAATTCTTGCACGTTGCAGATACAATGACAATTCTGGGTATAATACTAGATTCTCGGGCCACGATCCGGGCAATTCTAATTGCTGCCCTTGCGCAAGCATGGTAGCCATAGAATCTATGTGCAGATTGCCCTTAGATATATTTGTTAAGATGACCATTATCGTAACTGAAAGGACTTGATCTCACGCACATTGCACTCTTTATCAAGAGTTGCAAGGAACATAACCTTTGTGCCTGAATCGCGATACATGCCTTCGATCAGCAAACCGCCATCTGCGGCTTTAACGCAAGCAGCGGGAAGGACTATGCCCTCTTCAACGGCCGATGCCAATCTCTTATTGTCAACCAAAGCGGCCTTAATACGTCGAGGAATCTCGCGAACAAGAGCCTCTCCGAACTCGCCCCAAAGTAATTTATAGTACTTCTTGGCAGCATCATCTATAGCAATCTTATTCATTATATTTCTCCCACCAAACTTTGGGTTACACACATAATCTCACGTCCATGCGTGTTAGGAATACGTGACCACCTTTAAGATGAAGGTGGTCACGTATTCCTACATAGCCTCTTTTAATAATCGCGCTTAGGTGGCCTGTTGCGGCTAACTTCAACTGGGGAGCCCATCAAATCCCACTGGTCATATTCACCAGACGGGAACAGTCGGACTGCCAATAGGCCGCCAGACGCCAAACCTATCGCCATGGCATCGACGCCATCTTTATTGTTCTTCAAGAACATACCGCCTTTAACGGGCACATTCTGCAATCCACCACCACCAGGAGTGCCGCCACCCGCCGGAAACACTTGTTGTCGTGGAATCGGTTCACCATATGGTGCAGCTTTCACGCCAGCGGGTAGCCCCTGGGCGAAATCTTCATACCTGTGCGTGAAATCAGCAATCTGTTTACCCTTCGCAATCGCACCAGACTGTCCCACATTTACTGACATGACTGGATCTATGCCATATTTATTTACTTCTGGCATAGTCATCTTCAATTCCGGATTCTGTGAAACCGGAGGAAGATCCTGTTTGGTTTGTGGTAGAAGGTCCATGCCATAGTTTGGATGATGCTTCTTCATTACATCCTGTAATTTAGATTGATCATTCTGTGGAACTGAACGCTGTAGAGACGGATTTTCACCTAGTGGCTGTGGCGCAAATAATTTGGCCTGGGTGGCAGGATCCATCGCAAGTATCTGCTTGGCCAGCCCGGCCGATTGCGAACGGGAGCTCGCAAGTAATTGCAATAATTTCATCGTCTTCGGGCTATCACTTGAAATCTCAAAACCCAAATCCGTAAGCGCTTTCAAAAGTTCGCTTTCGGGGCTAGTCGCTGCTATAAATCGAAACATCGACATTACATAGCCGACTTTGGATGGCAAATGTGATAGCCAGCCCAAAAGCGTTTGCCATTCTTGTGGATTAAACCAGGAGATGTTGTCAGCTAAAATGGAGTTATCTTCCATCAGACTACATAGAAACATAATCTCTTGCTGGCTGCCCATTGGGAGCCCAAGTGCATGTATAGCGGTCAGCAGCGCAGCTGTCTTATCTTCGACATACAGATTCGGCCCTATACGGGTCATTTGACCAACCCACTGTTTGGCCACACCAGCAGCATCGTCATCCGGAGTAATTGGAGCAGTATTTGGATTGGTTATCGTCTGTGACGGCGTACTCTCATCTTCTTGAGTCCAATCATCTGCTGGAGCACCGAATGGACTATTTGGATCAATAGGCATTAACCGCATCCCGCCATATTACATTGTTTACAACGACCAAGAGAGCCATCGGCCTTGTTTTTACAGCCGCACGAGCAGCCACAACTTGCGGCCACACGAGTAACCCATTCACTTGGAATATTGTTCAAACGACCATCGCTTGTGTCGAGAGTTAACGAGCCCTCTTTAACATCGATTACAGTGGCGATCACCTTGCGGCCACCCATATATAAGAACACATGATCGCCACCAGATAACAAGTCTAGCAGTCCGCGCGACTCCTGCTCCGGAGTCGCGCGCCCCTCTTCAGACACCCGCGCCGTATCTTGTCTTTTACGAATAGCCATGACGCGATCGCCCGGCTCGATATCTAGGTCCCACACATCATGGGCTTTTTTCTTTAACTTCTCAAACAACTGGGCTGGCAAATTTGAACCTAAATAAGATCGCTTTTTCATATATTAATACTTACATTAATTAAGATATTGGATATTAGTGCTACCCTGAAATTTAGTCTCGACCTTATCGCTCTTGGATGCTGCATGTAGCTTATTAGACACTTTGGTGGACATCGCCCACATTTGATCCATTTTTATTTTAGAATATCCGCGATTTAGGCCACAGATTAAAGATAAAACCTGCATGGCATATAACGCATCGTCGCTACCATGCGCAGTTGTTGAATCCTTCTCAATATATTCTTTAATACTCTCTGAAATAACCTTAATCATCTTGGTCATTGATATAAATTCTTTATCGCTAAAATCCGGTTTATCCATTACATCTCCTACTTGAATAATTGATCTATCTTCTCCCATTAGAAACGGAATTGAAGGTTGTTATGTACACATAATGGTTAATATGCTTAATATGCCGATAAAGCAAATAATTGTCATTAAAATATTAATATATTTAAATAATCTGAGCATGTCAAATGTTTGCAAAAATAGAATGGTGCCCATGCACACCAAAATCTTAAATATGATCAATCCATTGAGTCCAAAATTAGCAATAGCAAATCCGGTGATTGGCATAACTTCTCGTCCACCATGTAGTATGACAAATGCCGTAAATACCACATCGAGCCAGTTTAGAAGCAAAAATATTATAATCTGGAATCTATACATCATTCATGCTCTTTGGAACATACTGGACAATTTTTAACCAACTCTTCACTATGGTCAACAACATATAGGTTGTCGGTTAGACGCGTCCATGCCTGACAGATGGTTTTAAGCTGCTGTTTGTCAGCTGAGGTCAAAAACCAGATTACTATCTCATGATGTATTGTAGACATTACTATAGCATGAATTCCCGATAAGAAAATACTGAAATATCATTAATATTATGGCATTACTTAGGACGTGTATGAGACTTGCACTTTTGATCGCTGCGCTATCTATGACATGGATTTCATGCCAAACAATAGAAACAAGACCAACTACTGACACAGAAGAAACTTTCCCAGAAACACCTCCAATTTCTGAAGATATCCTGCCAATGCGAATAGACCATGGATTTAGGATGCTGCACTTGGATGGCTCTGTGAAAGCAGAGAATGTGCTACCGCTCATAAGAGTACTCGGTAGTCATGGCGGAATAAGAGGCTTCATTATAGAAATTAATAATACCGGCGGTGACGTCGGGATGGGCCTGGCCCTATCCAAGGCAATCGAACACGCTGGAGTGCCAATACACTGCGTCGTAGACGGTGAAGCGCAAAGCATGGCATTCTATATACTACAAAGCTGCACGACCAGATCAATGACGCGCAGATCGATACTAATGGTACACAATCCTGCAATAACAACCGCTGGCAGCGCCAGATTTACATCGAGAGAGGCTGAAGAGATGTCCGATTCTCTGGTCGCACTTCAGAATGGAATGATTGAACAGTATATACGCAGAATGAAGGTGACCAAGAAAGAGATGCAGGATAAGCTCGCAGTCCATAACTGGTATCTAGGGTGGGAGGATGCCACAAAGTACGGCGCAGTTGACCATGTATACTTCTCCATAGATGAGGTATTAGTTATGGCAATGGCGTGGAAATGAATAGGCCGTCTAAATACTCAGCCAGACTAAGACCGGCATACCCGTCAGAACGAACGAACTTATAGATGAGGTTAAAAACCTCATCACCAAATTCAATAGTAGATATATTGCTCTGAGACAACAAGCGCACGATAGGTGTGTGGCTAGTTCTATGCAATTCCTCATATACGTCAATATCGAGGCCGCCAGCACGACGAATAATAAGAGAGCCAGCACCAACGTAATTTACAGAATGAGCCATGACAGATTATTTACTAGTCAGTGCGCCTCTGACAAAATCGACAATGCCAACATCGGCAAATCCATCAACAGTCTTGGCGTAAACAAGAATTGCATCATACACCACTGGTGCGAAGGCAACTTCGCCAAACAATGAGATGTATGGCACATTCCCCATGGCTTTTAAAAAATCAACAATCGTCTGCGAATCTGCGCCAAATCCTACAAGCAGCGCAGTAGGTACTATAGTAAAATTCCCAGCCTCAGCACCAAGAAAAGTGCCTAGACTAACGGCAGGCGCGTAATAAGACCCATCTGCGCCTGTGGTAGTGATCGTACTGGGATTCCAGTACGCACTGGCGGAAGGTACACTAAGTGTGTTGGAAGACATGTTAAGTAGATTGACGGGTTGGGCGGGTGACATTTGATATCCTGGTATTTTGTTAAACAACTTATTCACGACAAAACTATAGAAACTGCACTTATACTATTATTGAAGCAATTGGTTTACAACCGTCGTAACTACCAAAAATACAACAAACATCGTCCTTTGGTTCACGGCCTATTCTGGTAAAAAACGCGTCTTCTTCTCCCGCACGAGCAGCAATAGCAGATGATGATGTGTTATTTGTCTCTACGAGAGTATCCAGGCGTATGCCCTCCTCTAATAGGTGTCTTTGGTCATACTGACCTAGTGCTTTACAAACTATCCTACGTATGCTTTAACTACTATGTTATTACGGGTTTCAACATTTATTCGGTCGAGTCGATAGTCGCGAGTGCAGAGTTGGGCTATGCCATTAATTTTAGTTTGACGGACTCGAAATCCGGCTTCTTTAGCGTAATCATTAATCTCTGATAATAGAGATCCGATGGCGATTTCTAGTAATTGTTCGCGCATAAGATTTAAATAGTCAGATTTTTGACTCATGGTTTCTTTAGTACAGCTGACATAAAATCTTCAAGTGAGAGTCCAGCAAATTTATGTGTTTTTACCCATAAATTTACCGTAGTTTTTATCTCGGACGGCACCGAGGTTTTCGTCCAGCTATATTCAATTTTAGGTTTAGAATTATTTAATCCAAATACTTTTACTGTTAGAATGCGATCTAATATTGTTGTGGACCACTTGCAGTCTGGTTCAGCAAGTTGGAAACGACTATATTTTCTTCGCGGCTTGGTGGTCATATTGCAAGAGGTCAATGTCGGGAAACATATTGGTTATAAAATCAAGCAATGGCATTGTGTTTTTATATTCAGAATTCATATACAGATATCCAGCATCCAATATGTATTCAGGTACGTACGTCTCACTGTGAATATGGGCTCTGTATACGCGAGCGCCATAGTCCCATACTTCAGCTAATACCATGCCACGCAATGCCGGTGTTTTACAAAATATTATAACACGAGATTCTTTAAATGTTTCCCATGTTTCATATCTTATTTCGTACCCATGGAACACAAACGGCTCAGAGTTTATTGGTATTGGCATATTGTATACCACATGTGGTGCATGATAGTCCTGATGACACCCAGAACCCCTTATCAGTGCCGCCAAACTGCATAGGTTGACGAAACTCTTTATTAAATGTTTCAGTCACAGTCATCGTCTTGCAGACCACACATGCAGACACCCGTGCTTTAGGCGGAATCTTATTGTCGTATCGGTCCATTATTTCTTGTACTTTATCAGAGATTTTATTCATTCGGTGCCACCTGATTCAAAAATTCTTTGAGATGAACCGAGCGGAAGAATCCGCTCTTAATCCACATTTTAACATATTTAGCCAATTTTGCTGCCGGTTTTAATCCATACATAAGCTCTGGGTTCAATTCTGGATCAACCCATTGTGGCTCACCGTTTAATAGTTCGATGAACACATCACAATTATGGTGTGTAACTAATGCTGTGGGACCAAGGCCAAGATAGTCTTCGTATACTCGCCAATGATATTTCGCAGCCCACTCTTCCAAAGGTAGATATGATAGGCCAGACCTAGCTTTCATTACATCTGCTCCAAGTATTCGTCCAGGCTACAAGATTCTTTGAATGTAGTCTTCCATATATCCATAGCCTTCATAAAATTTTCTTTTGCGTCTTTGTCTTCACTTAAGATCAATAAGGCCAAGAATAAAGCTCGACGATCATATTTTGACTGGCCAATCTTGGACATCTCATTCAGGGCGTCATCTATTATAGACCAGGGTTTAACCGTTGGGCTAAGCGATTCGGTACGACAGCCAACACACTCCCACTTAAAAATTTTAGTTTTGTTGGTGGCTATCGGTGGAGCGCCCGCAGATGCCAGCATGCCACCAGCTAAAACAGAATAGTCGTCATAGTCGAAGTTTGCCTCGACTCTAATAGTATGAGTGCCGTTGTCATCTTTCCATTTGGCCGTGAACACGTTGTCGTTATTATAATCAACCATGCCTTCGGCTTCCAATGGTTCAATCATTACATACCCTTAATTATTTGTGCGACGAACTGCTGTGGTGTTAAACCCGCATAGTCGGGCGTTCTGTTCAACAAGTCAATTAAAGAGATTATCTTGTGATGTACCGAATCATTCATATTCGTATTGATATTTATTTTACTCACGATCTGCCACCACCATCTTTCTTGTGGCGTATAGTTACTCCAAGTCGATGGGGTATCACGGTAGATACGGTATTGCACACCGTCTATGCCGACAACAAATGCCACATTATTCGCCAAGCATTTTCTCCAAGAATTCTCCCAAAGGCATTGTGTGTCTATATGATGTTTCAGACCATGCCAGAGTGGCTAATCGTATATCATCAGGTATTGGTAGAAAATGTAGATCTGCACGAACAGTATTTGGATTGCCAACTTCTATTGCGTAGTCACAACCCGCACGTCTACCATTTCGATCAAAATACACGCTTACCAGATGGCCTTTATACCAACATTCCTGGCCATCGTAATCAAATCCATTCTGCATAAAATATTTAGATGTAACTACTGTCATTTGGGCGAGCCTAGCACTTTATCTAAATAATCTTCTAATGAAAGCCCAGCAAATCCCATGTTGTCACACCATGTTTTGATCACTTGGGTTGTTTCTGGAGAGAACGTTAATTTGCCAGCAGGAACGGAATCATTCGTCAGATGCTTGCCATATATAGTGCCGTTTCTATCGAACATATATCTGTGGCCCAGATATTTAAAACCAATCCACTTCATTTGCCGCCTCTTGCTATTGTGAGCTTGTCTTCTAGCTCGCGGATTAGGTATTTATATCCCTCGATCGTGCCGACATTATTAAGTAGTGCCTCTTTAAAAGATATGACTTCGGCAATTGCACCATCGAGCAGCCCAACCATTTCATTAATTTCCTGATCATCTAGCATTTCGAATTCTGCTGGCAAATCAATTAAACAATGACGTACACGTTTTAAGTCGTCAATAATCATTTAGTCACCTTATTTAGTTGTCTCTTTTAATTGAGCCAAATTTATGTATTCTTGTAACGACATCGATTCCCTAAATGTTTTATACCAGATCTCGCACGCGATGTGGAGATGGTCATCTGAACTCAAATAATATGAGTTGTCTCTGCCATCAAATCCATCACCATTGGAATTGAGATCTCCATATTTAACCCCGAACATGCTGGAGTGCCAGTACTCTACGCTCAAATACTTATTATTGTAGATAGCTTCATAATGAATGCGCGAGGGTTCATCTCTCAGCATATTGGCTATCATCTTTTATTTCCAGGCTTGCCCAGAGTGGCAGTTACGAAATCTTGCAGATCGATAATGTATTTATAATCCGAAGTGGCCCATAAAGTTGCAATTGGAACGACAATCCGTTTGGCCTTTTTCCATCCACGACGATGTCTTTTGTCTTTGTGTGTCGGTTCAACACTACTACCTCTATATTGGAAAACAATGGACCACGTCATTGAGTTTGCGAATGCGACCTTTATTCTACAATGCCCACGAGTAGCTTCTTCTGTGTGGTATTTATATTCACGCTGCAGCATTATTTTACATCCCCGATTAATTGCTCTAAAAATTCCCTGAGCTCTAAGCCAGCATAGTTGGTCTTATGCCATAGATCAATCAATGTTTGTATGTCGTATGGCGGCTCGA
>JANXME010000108.1 GCA_025354785.1 Actinomycetes bacterium
CGAAATTCCTCCCGAGACGATTCCAGGTAGGAGGAAAATCAATCGCATAAGGGTATTTCCGCGAACTGGCGTTGCATCCAGCAACAGAGAAATTGCAAGAACGGCGATTATGGTAACTGGTACAAGAAAGACCAAAAGAAAGAGGGCGTGTTTCAGATCTGGCACTACTCGGAAATCCTTCAGAATTCGAAATATGGTGCCGTAACTACCTTCCAGATTCACCCAAGAAGGATTGGCAACCTCTCGAATTGCAACCAGGAGTGGAATAAAGCCGGCGAAAAGCATCAATCCAAAATATGGAGCAATCATGGCCATTGGAGCGGCTCGATACCTTTGGCGCCTGGACATGAGATTCATATCGTATAGGAAATCTGAGCTAATGAATCTTAATTAATAATGCATACTGATATGGATGTGGAGCGTTTTGACCAATAATTCTGGCTGGATGATGATCTTGATTAATCAATCTAACTTTCGGCAATTACGGCGATCGAAACTCGCAAGCCCGGAACTAGATCTGGAAGTTGAGGACATTGTCGCGCCGGTGGATCTTTGGGAAACCATATCTTCCATACTGAATTCATTCCTGAAAAATCCTGGGAGTCATTCAACAACACGGTCGCACTAACTATCTTTGAGATGGAACTTCCTGCGGATTTGAGGATCGAAGAAATATTAGTCAAACAAAGTTCGGTTTGGATTTCTATGGAGCCTTTAATGAGCTCACCAGTTCTGGCATCAAAGGGTCCCGTGCCGGAGACGAAAATCAGCCCGCATGATTTGACCGCTTGGCTATACAAAGGCGAAGGTTTCGGGGCCTCGGAGGAAAAGATGATCTCAGGAACCATGACTGAATTATCAAGGTCGGAAATGGTTGAATCAAGTCTTTTTATCTAAATAATTTTAAATCCAAAATTGTTTCTTCATAGAGGTAGAATGTACGTCATGATCGAGTTTGACCGATTCACTGTCGTCTTCTTACTTCTCAGCGCGATTTACGTGTCGGATTGGGTAGCTCCTAAGCAAATCGACAATGCAGGCCGCCGTCAACGATCCAGTCCGCACCGTTAACGAACGAAGCGTCATCGGAGAGTAAAAAGGTCACGACCTTTGCAATTTCAGAAGTCTTCGCCATCCGCGCCATAGGTTGCACCGCAAGCGACTCTGCACGTTTCTCTGGCAAGCGCGAGAACCATTCCTCCAGTAAAGGGGTAAGCGTGTAACCGGGAGATACAGCGTTGGTGCGAATTTGGTGAATTCCTTCATCAAGCGCGAGATTGCGCGTTAAACCAATTACCCCAGATTTCGCAGCGGCATATGGAAAGTATTTCGGGTAAGTCATCCGGGCGTGGATCGATGAAATATTGACAATGGCTCCCTTCTTGGCTGCCCGCATTGAAGGTAAAACTAACTTCGCCGTATGCCAGACGCTCTTTAGGTCAACATTGAAAAAATTATTCCATTCCTCATCAGTCATTTCAACTGGATCTGCATTAGATATAACTCCGGCATTATTTACTAATCCGGTGACAGATCCCAACTCCTTGACTATTGCATCATGTGCGGACTTGAGCGATTCGAAATTTCCGACATCTCCTTGGTGGAATATGATTTGGAAACCCTGAGCGGTGAGCTCGGAGGCGTAGCGCTCTCCCCCGCTAACATTGACATCGCAAAACGATACTCGAGCGCCGGCCTGAGCCACATCCAAGACGATCGCTGCACCAATTCCATCCGCGCCGCCTGTTACAAAGACATGTTCGCCTTTCAGTTTCATGATTTTCCAATCTTTTCGTAGGAATTAGGTTGAATGCTTTTTGTATGCCGACTTAGTTCGCTGAAGCGTTGGCCGCTACTTCTCGAACGAGATCGAGCATCGCCTTTATTTCCGCGGCATTTGCGGCATCAAGTGCCACGGTCGGACTCCTGCAGTAACTTGATTCAATTATTCCCCGCTGAAATAAGATTTCTTTCTCGCAGGCGATAAGCAGTTCGAGGTTCAAGATCCAAGTTGCAATTGTAGGAATAAATCGGTCTAACCGTCTCTCAAATTCTCTCTCGTCACCTGCAATTAGAGCGCGCTCTGCCCAAAGATACAGATCTGTGACCCCGCACCCTGGTTGAAGGCCATCTGCACCGGCCGCGACACCCTCTTTCCAGAAAATTCCACCCCACCCAATCAAAGTTCTCACTCGACCTCTGGTCTGCGAGGCGATTTTCCTAATTGATTCTGTTGGTGGATTGGCCTCGCACTTGACCATAGCCAAATTGGAATAGCGGTCCGCTAAATGGATAAGACCGGAAACATCTCCAATTCCACCTGCCTGCGGAAGATGCTGGATAACTACGGGAATTTTGACGGCTCTCAGGATGGATTCTAAATGGTGATCGATTTGAGCGGCCGACGGTGAGAAAAATGAGGGAGGCAAAATATTGAGGTAGTCCACTCCCATGGCTTCATAATCCTTGGCACGCTTGACCGCCAATTCAGCGGAGTGATCTGCTACCGTGATGATTACCTGTAAATCTGAACCCTTTCGTTCGGTAAGCAATATCTCCAATAATTTGTAGCGCTCGGGATCGGAGAGTTTTATATTTTCACTAGCGACCCCGAAGAAGAGAGTAGATTTAGCACCAATCTTGATTATCCACCTACAAAGTGATCTAAAACTTTCGTAATCGACCTCACCACTGGATGTAAATGGAACCGATAGGACCGGACAGACACCTTTGATACTCAACGGTGATTCTCCTTAAATTACTTTTCATTGCGCTTGACTCGCTTGGAGATAATAACGATAATTCGGCAACTTCTATATAGGTGGCTCTCATGAAAATTGATTCTGTCGATCTTTTCTATCTTCGTATGCCAGAAGTTTTAGATATCGGAGATGGTAGCCAGGATGGAATAGTCACCCGCGTAAGAGCCGGCAATTTCGAAGGTTGGGGCATACGAAGATAGAAAAGATCGACAGAATCAATTTTCATGAGAGCCACCTATATAGAAGTTGCCGA
>JANXME010000337.1 GCA_025354785.1 Actinomycetes bacterium
ACCAGTCTCGCTCTGGCATCGATCCCAAGAAGACCCTTTGGGAAGTTGTCTCCGATGGCTTGGATTACATCAAAGTAGGACAGGTCGAGATGCCCAGTCGAGCCTATGTCTCGTGTTTTGGTTTCAAAGGTCCAGACCAACAAAAGCCGGCGGGGATTCTTTCAGGTGGCGAGCGGAACCGTCTAAATCTGGCCCTGACCTTAAAAATGGGTGGCAACTTGCTCCTGCTCGATGAGCCTACGAACGACCTAGATGTTGAAACTCTGGGCTCCTTGGAAAATGCGCTCCTTGAATTTCCAGGATGCGCAGTAGTTATTTCTCACGATCGCTGGTTCCTTGACCGCGTCGCGACCCATATCTTGGCCTACGAAGGAGAGTCACAATGGTTCTGGTTTGAAGGTAACTTTGAATCCTATGAGAAAAATAAATTGGACCGGTTGGGGGCCGAAGCATCGCGCCCGCACCGCGTCACATACCGAAAGTTGACCCGCTAATGAAGCACCACGCATCTTTGCCCCTGCGATGGGCTGACCTAGATGCCTTTGGCCATATAAATAATGCGGCTTTTCTAGTTTTTGCCCAGGAAGCGCGTGCCGATTTCACTTGGTACTCACGCGCCCGCGGAGACCAGGAATTTGTTTTTGCGGACATGGTGGTGGCACGCGCGGAGTTGGATTTTATTGAGCCAATTTATTCCGGCGGCGTAAATTTGGATGTGGAGATTGCGGTTGCACGTGTTGGCAATTCCTCCTTTGAGCTGACTTATGAAATGTTCTGCGGGGGAGTGCTCTCCTGTAGAGCGCGGACAGTACAAGTGACGGTGGACATGGAGACGAAAAGATCTCGTCCATTGAAAGAGGTTGAGAAAGTATTTTTGAACCAATACCTAGTTGATTCGGCTACACCAAGTGCGGGGGAAAATAAGTCGTGAGCGCTCTGCCATTGTTATCTAGAAAAGAGCGCCCTTGGTGGCGAGATGCCGTTACCTATCAGATTTATATCCGATCTTTTGCCGACGCAAACGGTGACGGTAAGGGAGATGTAAACGGGATTCGCAGCCGTCTGCCTTATTTGAAAGAGTTAGGCGTAGATGCACTTTGGATTACTCCTTGGTATCCATCTCCGCAAATTGACCACGGTTACGATGTCGCCGACTACCTAAATATTGAACCAGACTATGGAAACCTCGCCCAGGCGGAGGCGTTAATCAAGGAAGTTCACGAGTTCGGAATGAAAATCTTGGTCGATATTGTGCCAAATCATTCCAGCGATAAACATGCCTGGTTCCAAGAAGCGCTACAGAGCGCCCCAGGTTCGATAGCTCGCGAGCGCTACATGTTCCGCGATGGGAAAGGTAAAGATGGAGAGTTGCCTCCCAATAATTGGCAAGCAGTATTTGGAGGACCAGCCTGGGAGCGCATCCGCGAAGCCGATGGCAAATTAGGGCAGTGGTATTTGCATCTTTTTGCTGTAGAGCAACCCGATTTCAATTGGGAAAACGCAGAAGTCCGCGAGCATTTTGAAGAAGTGCTGAGGTTTTGGTTAGATCGCGGGGTCGATGGATTCCGTATTGATGTGGCACACGGGATGATTAAAGCACCTGGATTGCCAGATGTTGTCGCTCCCGATCCAAAGGCGGAAATGCTTGCTCCAGAGAATCGCCCTTTCTGGGATCAAGATGGGGTGCACGATATTTATCGCCAATGGCGCAGGATTTTGGATTCGTATCAAGGAGATCGTATGGCCGTGGCAGAGGCATGGGTTAGTCCAGCTTCGCGTATCGCGCGATATTTGCGCCCCGATGAATTGGCCAACTCTTTTAATTTTGATTTTCTTAGTTCTCCGTGGGAACCAATAACGCTAAAGAAGATGATCGATAGATCGATCGCGGCCTTAAGCGAAGTGGGAGCGCCCTCTTCTTGGGTTCTAAATAACCACGATGTCGTGCGATCAGTGGATAGATTTGATTTAGCTCTGATTCCAGGTAAGGCAAACACGACCTTGGAACGCCATGGCGACGTGACTAAGTTTGACATTGTGCGCGGGACTCAACGAGCTCGCGCTGGTGCGCTTTTAATGTTGGCACTTCCTGGGGGCGCATATGTTTACCAAGGAGAAGAGTTAGCCCTTCCAGAAGCCCGCGATATTCCAGAAGATCGTCTTACCGATCCCCGGTGGGCGTTGAGCCAACAGACCGATCGCGGCCGTGATGGATGCCGGGTGCCGCTACCGTGGCGAAGTAGCCCCGCTGGAGCCTTTGGTTTTTCATCTGAAAATAATTTAACTCCGTCGCAAAGCTGGCTCCCGCAAAGCGATGGTTGGGGCACTTTTTCGGTTGAAAGCCAAGATTCCGACCCCGACTCCACGTTAAATCTCTACCGCCGGGCGCTGGCAATTCGTCGAGGTGAAGAAGCGCTAGGTGATGGTTCTATTGAATGGCTCGATGCTAGTAATTCAGTTCTTGCATTTAAACGTTCAGAAGATTTTGCATGTTATGTCAATTTTGGAGCGCCAATAGCGCTTCCTAAGAGCGCTCAAGTTCTGCTAGCTAGTTCGCCAATTAATGGCGGGATGATTCCAACTGACGCTACGGTCTGGATGCGGATTTCTTCTAAGTGAAGAAAGGTCTTCATCCGGCGTGGATTGCCGCAGCGGTAACTTTTTTCACTTTAGTTGCTACTGCGGGATTTCGTTCTACACCAACGATTCTGATTATTCCTCTGGAGGATGCATTCGGCTGGGGCAGAGATCAAATTTCGTTAGCGGTTTCAATAAATGTCCTGCTTTACGGGTTGACCGCCCCTTTTGCCGCCGCCTTGATGGAGAGTTTTGGTATTCGCAAAGTAGTGATGGTGGCGTTGGCCGCAGTTGGAAGCGGCTCGACCTTAACGATTTTCATGAAGTCACCGTGGCAATTAATCTTGCTATGGGGAGTGGTCGTCGGAATTGGTACCGGTTCAATGGCCTTGGTCTTTGCCGCCACCATCGCCAATCGTTGGTTCGTTGAAAAGCGTGGACTAGTTATTGGATTCTTGACTGCCGCGGCTGCGACTGGCCAGTTGATTTTCTTACCCGGCCTTTCCTCCTTGGCCGTAAATCACGGCTGGAAGAGCGTCTCCTTAACCGTGGGGCTCTGCTCATTTTTTATGGTGCCGGTTATAGCTGCCTTTCTGCGAGAGCGTCCCGCCGATTTAGGGCAGTTGCCCTATGGGGCGCCGCTCGATTGGAAAGAGCCAGCAAAGAGCCCGATTCCGGCTGGACGTTTAGCGATAGTTTCGCTGAAGGACGCATTGCGAGTCCGCGACTTTTGGTTTCTGGTAATTTCCTTCTTTGTCTGCGGGCTCTCTACCAGCGGATTAATTGGTACGCACTTCATCCCTGCTGCGCACGATCACGGCATGGGGGAGGTGGCCGCAGGCAGTTTGCTCGCGGTAGTGGGCGTATTTGATGTTATTGGCACTATTTTTTCGGGTTGGCTGACGGACCGTTTCGACCCGCGCAAATTGCTTTTTTTCTACTATGGCCTGCGCGGTCTCTCGCTCTTCCTCTTGCCATCAATTCTCTTTTCAACGGTGCATCCCT
Organism: Actinomycetes bacterium; assembly: GCA_025354785.1. GTDB lineage: Bacteria > Actinomycetota > Actinomycetes > Nanopelagicales > Nanopelagicaceae > QYPT01. Next base: position 3,583 of record JANXME010000337.1, read on the forward strand.
CAACTTTAGTTTTTGTTATTTTCTATGGGCTCGATTGGGTAGCCACGGTTCCACCTACTTACATGCTCTGTCGCTCTATCTTGGGGCCAGGGAGAGCGACAGTAATTTACGGATGGGTATTTGCCTCGCACCAAATCGGTGGCGCCATTGCGGCTATCGGCGCTGCCATGCTGAGAATCAAGTTTGGCGATTATTCGCAAGCCTTCTATCTCAGTGGTTTCTTATGCATTCTCACCGCATTTTTGGTGCTGCGTATTTCACGTCAAGATAAGGGGAGTGCAAAGGTATGAGCACTTTCTATGACGAGGTGGGCGGTAGCGCCTTATTTGCTGATTTAGTATCTGCATTTTATGTTCGGGTCGCAGCGGATCCAATATTGCGACCGATGTATCCACCTGGAGAATTGCGAACTGCAGCCGAGCATTTGCAGAAGTTTTTGGAGCAATATTTTGGGGGTCCCACAACCTATTCGGATGAGCGGGGTCATCCTCGCTTGCGTATGCGCCATGCTGGGTTTCATATAAATCCTGCAGCGCGCGATTCGTGGCTTTCATGTATGAAGGAAGCGGTAGAGGGCCTTTCAATCCACGAGGATAAAAAAGACCAGCTATGGAGATATTTTGAAATGGCAGCAGAATCGCTAGTTAATCAGTTAGATTGAAATTTCCTATTTGGATTGCGAACGATTTCCTACCTTTAGAATCTCGCCATTTCGCAAATACCATAGGGTTCCGGCGTCATCGCGCACCGTTGTAATTCGCAGGCCGACTCTTTCAACAACTCCTGAAATCTCCAAGACATCAATTCGATCCCCGACTCCGTATTGATCCTCGATCAACATAAAAAGCCCGGCCAGGACGTCGCGGACGATGGTCTGTGCTCCTAGTCCAAAAGCGATTCCAATTACTCCCGCGGAGGCGATAATTGGCCCCAGGTTTAAGCCGAATTCGCCCAAAATCATCCCTAGAGCAATCATCCAGATAACGGCATTTAAGGTGCTGGAGAGAACGGTTCCAGTGGTCTTGGCGCGCTCTTTTTGGCGCGCCGCCCCGACCGCTGGTCCGTGGGTGAGATCTACGGTCGCCAACCGATTCATAGCACGGGTTATGGTGCGGCGCCCAAAGCGCTGGGAGAAGATGGCGATAATCAATATCACGATTATGTGCAGGGGGGCGCCGTTAAACCACTCCCAGATCTTGTTGGTTTTGACCGAGGCCAATTCTGTGACGCCCCGATGTAATAGAGATGAATATTGGTTCATTATGGCTCCGACTCTAACTTAATTCTGCTCAAATACTGCCCCTCGGGGCCAGAGTGAGGCAAGATGTGCGACATCGGCGCGAGCCACGCGCCCGATCGGATGAGATTGTATATGTCGCGAACGCTAGTTTTGAACGCCACCTACGAGCCACTTGGCGTGGTGGCAGAACGGCGCGCCCTGATACTGGTACTTAATGCGCGCGCCACGATGGTTGAAGACTCCGGCGGTGTTTTGCATTTTGCTGGTGGAGAGATCGCGCTGCCGGCGGTTATTAAATTAAATAAATTTATTCGAGTTCCATACCGTCGCAATGTGCCACTTTCACGCCGCGCTATCTTTGCCCGCGATGGCGGCAAGTGTGTCTACTGTACGGCGCCTGCAACCTCCATTGATCACGTGGTGCCGCGCAGTCGGGGAGGCGCACATCATTGGGAGAATGTTGTTTCAGCTTGCCACAAATGTAATCATTTAAAGGCTGATAAACATCTCAAAGAATTAGGTTGGCGTATGCGCGCGCTTCCACGCGAGCCGGCAGGTGCGGCGTGGCGTGTTTTGGGCACGGGACGGGCAGACGAAAGTTGGTTGCCATACCTCGAACCCTTTGGCGTTGAAGCGGCTATCGCCTAACTTTTATCTTTGGCTTGCGCCCGTAGCGCGCGTACCATCGCATCACGATTTTCAGCCATGATTCGTCGAAGACTGTTTGGCGCCTCTTTGCCTGCCCCTGCCAGCCACTTTTCGGTAGCGGCAAGCGTCTTTTCAGAAATTATGTAGGTAGGATAGAGAAGCGCGGCAACATTGGATGCCATTTCATAACTCTCCTTCTCCCAAATTCCGAGCATGCTATCGAAATAGCGGTCGGAATACTCTGCCAATATTTCACGTTGTAGTGGTCGCTGGAACCCGCGAATAGTTGAAAGTTGAATGTGGTTGCTAAGCCCTTCTTGTGTCGAGAGACGGAAAGCGTCGGACTTTGCTTGCGCATTTGGAAATGCTGCTTTTGCATAGGCGGCATACCGCAGACCGTTGGCAGTTTTATCGTCCGCGAGCTCGGCTTCGACTTCTTGCAAAGTGGATTGGCCTCTTTCCACCAAGGTGTTGATGAAATGCCAGCGTAAATCTGCATCGACCACGAGCCCTGGCAATTTCCCTTCTAGCATTCCGCGGACTCTTGCAAATTGCTCAGGCGTGGTTGCAGTAGATGCCAAGGCGCGGGCATAAATAAGTTGCAAGTCGCCACCCGCCTTGGCGCCATCTAAGAGCGCCTCGATTCCAATTGCTTCCTCAGCTCGTAAAGCTGCGCGATGTAAATCTGATGCGAAGAGTTCCACTGCGGATTCCAACTGGATCAAAGTCATCGCCACAACCGCAGCATCTTCTTCTCCCGCAAGGGCATTTAGAACCAGCGGCACATAGTCACTTGCCGCCATTTCGGCATCTCGCAACATATCCCAGACTGCAGCCCAGCACAGTGCTCGACTGAGTGGATCTTGCAGGTCGCCTAAGTGATCTTTGAGAGTGGCTATTGAATTATCGTCAAAGCGAATCTTGCCGTAGGAAAGATCCCGATCATTAATCAACAAGAGATCCGCAACTTTTTCGCCACTTAATTCTGTGACGGCCGTCGATGCCCCAGTTAAGTTAACTATTACGCTCTTGCGACGAACCAGTGCTCCGTCTTTGAGATCGAAGAGTCCAACAGCCATCCGATGAGGGCGTAATTGGGTTGAATCCACCGGCATTTTGGGAACTTCTTGCAATACCGATACGGAGGTGTAGGCGCCGTTCGCTATTACCAATTTTGGGCGCAGGGTGTTTACGCCTGCAGTTTGCAACCAAGTAGCGACCCAAGGTTTTAGGTCGAGCCCACTTGTTGCTTCTAATTCCACTAGCAAGTCGCTCAAAGTGGTATTGCCCCAGGCGTGCTTTGCGAAGTACTTACGAAGACCTTCCAAGAATTGATCTTTGCCGACATGTGAGACCAATTGCTGCAGAACGGAAGCGCCTTTAGCGTAAGAGATACCGTCGAAATTGGTGCGTACTGCTTCCATATCTTCCATGGCAACCACGATCGGGTGGGTGGAAGAGAGTTGATCTTGACGGTAGGCCCAATTCTTGCGTTCTGCGTTAAAGACGGTCCACGAGTTAGTAAATCGTGTGGCGCTTTCCAATGCGACATAGGAGGCCCACTCGGCAAAGGATTCGTTTAGCCAGAGATCCTCCCACCAGGTCATTGTCACGAGATCTCCGAACCACATGTGTGCCATTTCATGCAAAATAACATTGGCGCGCCAGTTGTAATTCTTGTCGGTCACCTTGCTGCGGAAGACGAAATAGTCTTCGCCAAAAGTTACACAGCCGACATTCTCCATGGCGCCCGCGTTGAATTCGGCGACGGCAAGTTGGTCGTATTTATCAAATGGATAAGCCAATCCAAATTCCTTTTCGTAGAAAGCAAAACCTTGTTTGGTAATTTTGAAGAGCTCTTCAGAATCCATATGTGGCGCCAAAGATTTACGGCAGTAAAGTCCAAGCGGAACAGTCTTCTCGCCCTTGTAAATATCCTCGGCCTTAAAGTAGGCGCCGGCCACAATCGCAGTTAGGTAAGTCGAGACGACCGGTGTTGTCTTAAAGACCCAACGTTTGGACGATGTACCAACTGCGGTTACAGAGGTGGTTGGATTATTGGAAATTACTTCCCAATGGGTTGGGACAGTTGCAGCAATCGCAAATGTTGCTTTCAGATCTGGTTGGTCGAAGCAAGGGAAAGTTCGCCGTGCATCGTGGGTCTCATGCTGGGTGTAAAGGTAAACCTCATTATCGGCAGGATCCACAAAGCGGTGAAGGCCTTCTCCAGATTTTGAATATATCGCTTCCATGACCAACTTCAATTCATTGCTGGCCGCCAAATCGGTTAAATGGATGGTTTCACCGTCAAAGTTAGAGGTATCGACGTTTTTGCCATTTAGCGTTGCGGAGATGACTGATTTGCCTACGGCGTCGATAAAAGTGCTGGCTCCCGGCTTCAACCCTAAAAAGCGGATAGTCGTTTTAGTAACAAAGGTCTCATCGCCGGAGGTCAGGTCTAGGTCAATGTCGTAGCTTTCAACTTTGACCAACTTGGCACGCTCTTTGGCTTCTGCATGCGTGAGATTAATTCCGGGCACTGTTATCTCCTTCAGAAAGGGTTATTCACCAAGTGCTATCCAAGCATGAAAGGGTAGGTATATGGAAAGTCGAACCATAAAAAGCTTTAAATTGCGCGGAACGCGTATTACTACTGCGCAGGGGGCGGCGCGGGATCGACTTTGGAAGCAATTTGGGATTGAGCTTTCCAACCAAGTGATTGATTTTCCAGCGCTCTTTCCGGGCGCGAAAAAGTTCGCCTTGGAAATTGGATTTGGAATGGGTGAGGCAACTCTTGAAATTGCCGAGCAGAACCCCGAACTTGGGATTCTCGCGATTGATGTCCACCAACCTGGAATAGGGAAGTTACTCGCCGTCATTGAAGAAGCCCAATTATCGAATGTGCGCGTTATGGATGCCGACGCCCACGCCGTTCTACAGCAGATGATTGAAGATGGTTCAGTAGATGCTCTTCATCTTTTCTTCCCCGATCCTTGGCCAAAGACTCGTCACCATAAACGTCGCATCGTCAACCCGGAGTTCATTGAACTTTTAGCGCGCAAAATGAAAACTCACGGCGAACTCCATATTGCTACTGACTGGGAACCATACGCGCAATGGATTGAGGAGCAATTTGGAAAGGTGCGTACTTTCTCTGGAGGAAAAATTGAGCGGCCAGCGTGGAGACCGCTAACCAGATTTGAGGGCCAAGGACTTCGCAAAAACCACGTAGTCACAGATTTCCTCTACATAAGGAATTAAATAACGCCTTCGTGCTCGTAATCGGAAATTAGCCCAATACGGCGAATATGTCTTTCATCGTGGCTGAAAGGCGTTGAAATAAAAGTATCGATTAGCTCCTTACAAACTTCAGGAGTGTGCATGCGCCCGCCAATTGCGATTACATTTGCGTTGTTATGTTCGCGGGCCAATACTGCAATTTCTTTGCTCCAGACAAGAGCCGCGCGCACTCCTAAAACTTTATTTGCAGCTATTTGTTCGCCATTTCCAGAACCACCAAGCACGATTCCAAGTGATTCTGGATCAACTGCAACTGCTTCAGCGGCGGGAATACAAAAGACGGGATAGTCATCCAGGGCGTCGTATTCAGAGGGGCCGTGGTCAGTCACTTCGTGTCCCGATTCGCGGAGGTGGTCGATCAATATTGCCTTGAATTCCAAACCCGCATGATCGCTGCCGATATGTATTCGCATACCTAAATCCTCTCACGAACTCGCTCTACGCAAACAGGCGGAGAAAGCAAAAACCCGCCACCAAAACTGGTGACGGGTATTCGCGAGGTGGGATAAAGAATTATGCCTTTGGATTTAGCGTTAGGGGAGCGCCGCCACCCATCATTCTGCCACCGTTTGGTCCTTGGTGGTCTCCGTCATTGTCCATTCCGCCACCCATACGTCCTGGGCCGCGCATTCCACCGGTTGCGTTTACCATGGCGGTAATGCGAACTGTGAGAGTTGATTTAATGGTGGTTGCTTGTGCTGCCGTCAACTTACCAGCAGTAACTGCAGCGTCAATTTCTTTAGTCTCTGCAGCGACGAGAGCGGTGATCAGACCAGCAGTCTTTGCTCCAGCAATTGTCGCCAGTGATTCACCTGCGATTAATCGCTTCTGCAAGGTTGCGGCATCGATACCCAATGTTGTAGTAATGAGAGATTCAATTGCTGCCCGATCTGGATTCACAGGAGGAACGCGATCTGCATGAGCGGCAGTAAGTGCTGCCGTAATTGCATCCGATTGTGCTTGAGTCAGTGTTCCCTTTTTAACAAGAGCTGCAAGAACCGATGCTAACTCGTCCTGGTGCATTCCCATTCCTGGTGCACCAAAAACGCCAGTCCCAGAAGTGACTGAGATGTTCGAAATTGAAACCTTGCTCTTTGTAGCACCTTTTGAACTAGAGGCGGTTGCTATGCCGATGCTGCCAAGTGATAGCGCAACTGTCGTAACAGCGATGGTGATAGCCGTCTTCTTTGATGACATTTATTTGCCTGCCCTTCATCCCCTAGAGGATTTAGCGCCTATGGCCCTTCGCCATTGACTACCTGTAGATAACTCGCTCTGCCTGAATAACCTAGCGGGATTCCCTGTGAGCCACGTCAGAGTTTTAGCCCCATCGCGACGAAGTCACAAGCCTGCAGATCCCATTTTAATCGGGAATTCCTTAGTATTGATGTAACAGTACTTTGGGATTTCCTGATTGTTTGCTGAATATTGCTGCCTCACCATTGATATTCGTCGAAATTTCGTCAGCGAGGTTCCCCATGCAAAAGCAATACAAAAGCGCCCTAATTATTGTCACGGCCTGCCTTGCTTCCTTCGGATTAACGATCGTTGCTCCGGCCAATGCTGCCCAAAAAGCAGCGCCGTTAAAGCCTTTTATGGCCGGTCGAGTTTCGGGTGCGGTTGTAAATACTATTTTAAGTGGCAATCAACCACCGAAATCCGATGACGGTATAGATGGGGACTTCTATATAGATACGAAAGCGCTCAACTTTTTCGGGCCGAAAGTGAAGGGGCGCTGGCCCGCTGGGGTTTCACTTCGTGGCACACCAGGTGCACCTGGATCAGAAGGTAAAAATGGCAGCGATGGAAAAAATGTTTCGATTATTTCTGGCGCGGGACTTCAAGGATCTGCAGGTCCGATTGGTCCACGTGGCGACGTTGGCCCGCAGGGAATTCCGGGAGTGCAAGGTGCTCGGGGAGAACCCGGAGCCAAAGGAGAAGCTGGCGCAAAAAGTGAACCAGGTGCATCGGGTTCAGTGGGGCCAACTGGTCCCCAAGGTGCAAGCGGTCAACAAGGTTTGCATGGACTCACAGGAGTCCAAGGTTTGGCGGGAGCAAATGGAACGGCTGGTCCCCAAGGAGTTCAAGGGATTGCGGGCGCGAACGGGGCGCAAGGTGTCGCGGGTTCTCAAGGCGTCCAGGGAAATGCCGGGGCTGCTGGCGCAACGGGGGCGACAGGTGCCGCGGGGTCCTCAAATGTTTCTGTAAATTCGCTTTCTACTTGGTCCTTGTCGACAAGTACGGCGGGAAGTAGTGCAGATTCATCACAATTTGCAACACTGGAAGCCAACAAATCATATTTGGTCACAATGTTGGTTCATGGAGTGTCGTCGGCAACAAGCGCTTATTTCGGCCTGACTGTGTTATCAAATTCAAACTCCGACTCACTGCATTTTGAAAGTACAGTGTCCGAAAACTACGCATATGTCGGTGCCTCTTTTGTACATAGATATTCATTTATTGTCCAAGGGACCATAGTTGCTGGACCGTCAAACTCTTGGTTGAAGCTCAGAATTGTTGATGGTGCCGGCGTTACCGGAGGTGGCAATTCAATGTCACTTATTGGTCAAGCTGTAGTGCAACTCGTCAGTCAAGTCTCAGTTGGATCCTAGGCGGGGAATCTTTATCGCTAACGGGCTGAATTGAAAAACGGGGCTGCACATTATGTGTAACCCGTTTCCAACCTGCTAACAAAAGATTGATCTCCGCATTCGCTAGTTATTTTTTCTAGTCTTTGTTTGTGCCCTCATTTCACTAAATCCACAGTCTGGGCAAGGCTTGGTGAGTTGTACCCACATTCTTGGGAGGTTAGATAAAGGTTGTCGCTTGGCCGATATGGGCACAGTCATTATAAATTGTGTTATAAGTGATGCCGAAGACGGCGCTGCTTAAATCTTTCAACCCTTTTATTTGAAAGTTATGTTCTGGGCAACACCGTCGAAACAGGTGTGTGAATATGAGTTGATATTTCAGGGCATCTGTTCAATCTGTCCACGAATTGAATGTGACAGACATTTTCTATGCACTAGACAAGTTTTTAGGCCACGGCGCGAACAAATGAGTGCTGGAGCGGGTGACCGGGATCGAACCGGCATGGCCAGCTTGGAAGGCTGGGGCTCTACCATTGAGCTACACCCGCATTTAAGTGCAAAAAATGCGACTTTCGTGCGAAGGATAAGGATAACGGTCTCGGTAAGAAGAAGGTAATTTCTACTCTAGACTGCTCACTTACGCCGCGGGGCGTAGCGTAGTGGCTAGCGCGCCTGCTTTGGGAGCAGGAGACCGGAGGTTCGAATCCTCTCGCCCCGACCAGCACCTTGAATGGCAAAATTCAAACTTCGAATCTAGCAAGGAGTTCCTCTTGAAAAGCACGGTCGAGACCCTAACCCCTACCCGTGTTCGGCTCACGATTGATGTGCCATACGCAGAACTATCGGGCCATGTAGGCCAGGCCTATAAGAAGATTTCGAACCAGATCAACGTTCCAGGGTTTCGTAAAGGCAAAGTCCCTACCAGCTTGGTCGACCAGAGAGTAGGTCGTGGCACGGTCTTGGACGAGGCTATTAACTTGGCAATTCCGTCTTTCTATTCGCAGGCCGCGCGCGAGCATGATGTGATGGTTATTGGACGTCCAGAGGTAGAAGTAAAAGAGTATGTTGATAACGAGAAACTTCTTTTCACCGTCGAAGTAAATGTTCGTCCCGAAATAATTTTGCCTGATTTTTCCCAAATTGTAATTTCAGTTGACGATGTGGTTGTTACCGAGGCTGACATCGACGAGCAGGTAGAGGCTCTACGTATCCGCTTTGGCACTTTGATTAGCGTTGAACGCGATGCAAAAGAAGGCGATTTTGTGACTATTGATTTGGCCGCGCGCATTGATGGCGAAGATGTTGAAGGTGGAACTGCGACTGGGATGTCATACGAGGTTGGCTCTAATCGAATGATTGATGGGCTCGATGCCGCCCTGGTCGGAATGAAAGCCGGCGAAGGAAAAGTTTTCGAAACTCAATTAGTCGGAATGGAAGATGGAAAGAGCGGCGCAGTTGAAGTAACCGTAGAAGCGGTCAAAGAGCGCGAG
>JANXME010000156.1 GCA_025354785.1 Actinomycetes bacterium
CGGTTTCAATAAAGGTGGGCACATCATTTTCGGGGCTATATTCGGAAAGCAAAGTAGCAAGATCAATTCCAAATTCATCCACGGCGCGCGATTGCAACTGCTCTATGCGCATTTTCTGCTCGGATCGCGCTAACTCGTCTCGATGCACACTAGAAGTTAATTGCTCGAGTTCGCTAGAGAGTTCGCGGCCGCGAGCACGTATCGACAATGTTTCACCTTCACGCGCCGAGCGCAATAGTTCTAACCGCTCGCGCTCTGTTGCAGCCTTGGCAATAGAACGCTCGATATGAATTAGAGCTTCGTATGCCGACTCTGCGATCGCTTGCGAAATAATGGCGCCACGGGCTCGCGCGCTACGACGATGGATTGCTTTCTCGGATGCTTCGCGCTCTGTTTGCGCAGCGCTTTCCAATGCGGCAGCGCGGGCCGAGAGGGATTCCAACCGCTCCTCGCTGGTACGAACACTTAAGCGCGCTTCAACTTCGGTGGTGCGAGATATTGAAACTTCGGCGCGCAACTCTTCTGCTCGCCAGTGGCTTGGCTCCACAACATCGCCATGATGGCGCATTTGCTCCTGGGCGATAACTTGTTCATTTTCATCGCGGGATTTGGCCGTCGTGGCTTCGGCAATCGCAGAGTTTAATCTCTCCACTTCGGCGCGGGCAGATTTGGAATGTTGTCCGGCTACCGCCAATTGTTCGGTAAAGGCAGCAATTCGGGCGTCTGATTCATTGAGTTTGCTAAGTGCGGCATCATTTTCACTCTGTCGCACGGCAACTTCATTATCCGCGGTAGATATTTCAAAACGTAGCCTTTCGCAAAGGTGGCTAACCTCTGCCGCTTTTTGAGTGAGATCGGCTATCAAAGATTGGATTTCGATCAGCGACGTTGATGATTTGGAACCACCGCGTGCGCGCGATCGAGTGAAGAGATCGCCTTCTTGAGTAACAACAACTAGAGATGGGTGGGCCGAAATAATTGAATGCGCTTCCTGATTGGAGCGCGCAATAACGGTATTGGCCAGAAGAGTCTTTAAGAGCGAGTCGATATGGGAGGAACGCACATGCGCAGCAAGCGGGCTAACTCCATAGGGCAGCGCGGGCGCGCCACTTGGTTCATTGGATTGCACCAGCAGATCGGCTTGACCTAGATTTTCAGAGCGCAGCGTGGATAGAGCAGTAACTGCAGAAGATAGGTCGCGCACAACAACTGCGCTGGCCAGGTTTCCCAGGGCCGCTGCCACTGCACTTTCCCAACCAGTATCAACGCTGATAAGTGAAACCACCGAACCTAAAACTTCTACTCCACGAGAATCGCTAAGCAGAGCTGCAGCTCCATCGCGAGCCTGCGATGTTAAACGCAGGGCTTCTAACTTCGAATCCAGGCCCTTTCGCTCGCGGTCAGCGGCGCGCTCTTGTTCCACCAGCGCTGCCAATTTTGCATGCGCCGTCTTTAGACGAGATTGGGCGTTTTCAAATTGGGAATCCAGGCCAAGTTCGCTGGTGTCGGCGCCGGCGATTTCTAATTCATAGGTGGCACGTTCGCGAGACGCGCTATCGGCGCGCCCTTGAGCCTCATCGCGGGCTCTGACCAAACGAGTAATTTCTTCTGCAATGGCATCCAAGCGCGCACCAAGGGATTTAATATGTCCTTCTTGGCGGGCGGTGCCTTCTCGCTGATCAGCAAAGGCGCGCAATGCGGCAGCCACCCGATCTTCTTCAAGTTTTAACTCACCTTCGCTCTTTATCAATTCGGCGCTGGCACTTGTTAGGTGTGCACGCAATTGGGCAACCTGGGAGCGCAGGGCGTTTTCCTCGCCTCGTAAAAGCGCGGCTTCTCTATCTAAACTTTCAGGATCTCGTCCTGCAATCCGCGCCTCCTCTCCATCTTCGGCTAAGAAGCGCGAGCGCTCCTGCGCCAAACTTTGGGTGCCGCGAAACTTTTCACGCAGAGCATTTAGCTGATAGAAAGTCTCTTGCGCATTAATTAGCCGCGGCGCATCTACGGCAGATTCGTCATCCAACTGCGCTTCTCGTGAACGCACCGCATCCAACTCCGCCTCTACGATTGCCCGTCTTTCGCGCAGAACAGTTTCATCTGCAACTTCGGCAACTAAAGTGCGGGTTAGCGATATTAAGTCGTCGGCCAGGATTCGTAATTTGGCATCCCGCAGATCTGCTTGAATCGTGGCCGCTTTCTTCGCGACCTCCGCCTGCTTGCCAAGAGGGCGCAATTGGCGGCGCAACTCCACCGTTAGATCTTGTACTCGCGCCAAATTGGTCTGCATAGAATCTAATTTGCGCAGCGCTTTTTCTTTGCGCTTGCGATGTTTCAATACGCCAGCGGCTTCTTCAATAAATCCGCGCCGCTCTTCTGGGTTTGCCATCAGGATGGCATCAAGTTGGCCTTGTCCTACTATGACATGCATTTCGCGACCTATACCGCTATCGCTAAGGAGCTCTTGAATATCTAGCAAGCGCGAAGCATCGCCATTTATTTGGTATTCGCTGGTGCCATTGCGGAAAAGTATGCGTGAAATGGTTACTTCCGTGTAATCGATTGGCAAAGCGCCATCTGTGTTATCAATGGTCACTGAAACTTCAGCCCGACCTAAAGGGGCGCGACCGCTGGTGCCGGCGAAGATGACATCTTCCATTTTTCCACCGCGCAGAGATTTGGCCCCTTGTTCGCCCATCACCCAACTCAGGGCATCAACCACATTGCTCTTGCCAGATCCGTTAGGTCCGACCACGCAGGTAATCCCGGGTTCTAAACGTAAAGTGGTGGCCGAAGCGAAGGACTTAAAGCCCTTCAAGGTGACGCTCTTCAGATACACAGCGCAAACCTATCGTAGGCGCTCACTCTTGGACGGTGGGCTCCTGCGTTGCGGCGACTAGAAGTTCAAAGGCAATGCGCGCGGCAATTTGCTCTGCTTCC
>JANXME010000157.1 GCA_025354785.1 Actinomycetes bacterium
GTCAGCCAGTTCAAGGAACTCCTGCTCTAGATTACCAAGTAGCAGAATTTCCTTACCGGAGCGAGCGCGAAGCTCTACACTGTTCATATGAACGATAGCATTGAAACGCATACCGTCAAACTTGGTCTGAACGATAAGAGGAAACTTCAGCTTGTCGATTAGCTTCTGTTCATACGCAGTCGCCAGCATAACCGGATAGACGGGGATTAGATCCTTCCAACACCTATTGATCGTGTTCTCACTCGCACCAATCTTTAGATCGCGCGAGATAATACGTTCTATGACAACGGCATCTGGTGTCTTGAGATGACTTAGAATAAAAGTCAGGCGCTCAATTGCCTTGTTGCCCGTCACGATACGCGCAGACAAATCAGAGAGCTCGTCTAGCGCACTGTCTAGATCTAGATACGGATCCTCTACCATCTTGTAAAGAGGAATCTTCTTGATATAGTAATTCGTGAAGGGATCGTAAGTCATGAAACAGACGCGCTTGAATAGCTCATCCTTCTTATGCTTCTCAAAGATCGCTGCCTTCTCCAGCTTGGAGCTAGTAGCCTCTAGTTCAATAAGAATGTCAAAAACGTTCATGCTGCGATACTCCTAGTGCGATCAATCCAACGCTGACAGGCAGCTTGCTGCTTCTCAGAAAGCTTGCCCATGCGAAGGAACATGCGAGCGAGGTCCTGACGGTTCGCCTGAACCTTGTCAATCACTGCCGCCAGTTGTGCCTGTACGGGATAAGCATAGCGACGCTTGACCTCCGTACCAGCCATTGATGCTTTGCGGCGAGCATTGTCTGCCGCATTCAGCTTCGCGTATTCTCGCGAAGTGTAGAAACGATAACCCATTTTAATTGTCAAACCAGAAAACGAGACGAACTTCCTTACCGCGACTTTCTAGGGTGCGAGCAGCAGCCATCAGAGCATGATATTCGGGATCACATTCGTGATTGACAGAATCCGATAGTCCTACGGAATCGCAAACGTTATACGTGACTTGATCAGTGGCGTCCATCGCAGCCTGAAACTCATCACAAGTCAGCCAAGAATGGCTATGCCAATCCGGATTCGTGACATAAGTGATTCCGTTCCTCTCTAGGATCTTCGAGCCATACTTGGACCAACTTTCCGCATCTTGCCGAGTGCAGTACCCCTCTACACCTACCGCACCATCATCGATGATGAAGTGGGCATCTCGGTTCGAGTGCCACGCAAGGTGATCTGGGAGACCGCGAGGCTCAATCAGTGCGTCGCCGCCACGGATACCGGCAAGGTTGCCAAATAGATCATAGTCGCGACCGGGATTTATATGACCACCAAAACTCTGCCACCAAGGAGTCTTACGATCATCATCCTTGTTCTTGTACTCAAGATACACGTGAATATCACAGCCCATTAGAAAGGAACCTCATCGTTGACCAACTCCTGACGAGTTGGCTTTGTAACAGGAGCAAACTTACCCCATGGGAGACCATAGTGCTTCGCACACTCAGGTCCGTAGCCAACTGCGAGGCTCTCATTGGTCGTGAGACCCTTAGAGCAATACACGCAGCTGTGATTCAGCTTACCCTGCGCGGCAGAGAAGCCAGCCGGGTCAGCGGCAAAATCCTTGATCAACTCCGTCAGCTCGGCACGCATACCGCGACCAGCCGGATACAGGTCAATCTGACCGGGAGAGAGGATCTTGCCAAAATAGGGAGTGCCATAACCACCGGCATTCATGTGCACGGTGTTCGGGTCGTTCTTAGAGACCGAGAAACGCACGTTGGCGCCACTCTTCGTCTTTAGATTGATCTTGGGATACTTCAGATGCTTGAGAGCATTCGTGAAGAGCGTGTGAATCGGCAAGGTGTCGATTGTCACCGCATTCGGAATCTGCTTCGCAGCAGGATTCAGAGTTTCCTGAATGATCTTCAGAAGGAAGAAAATCTGCCTCTCACTGAGACCGCGATTCCAGAACGCGAGGCTCCGGGCGAAATTCTGATTGCTCTGGCTCACGAGACCGTTCACGAGGAACGTCTGAAGAGCGATCTGTTCTTTGGTGTACATGCTAACTATTATACTGGAATCTAATAAGAAGTAAAGGGAATTATTCCATTACAAATCAATGACTTACGGTAAGTGGCTGATTTTCCTATAATTCTTTCTAGAGGCTTAGAGAGGCTTCTAGGACCATCTGAGACCCCTCGCTAACGGTATGGCACATGCCATGATCGCCAGAGAGGGAGCCTTAGACTGGGTCTGTTCTCTTAACTAGGCTTGAAACAGGTCACTCGGGCATCCGTTTCCCAACCAGAACGGTCCATGCGGCGCAGATTCGCGATCTTCAGCACCATGCGCAGCGAAAGTTCGCGAAGCTTCTCATGGTTCTTGTCGATGAAGGCAACGATCTCTTCGCCATCCTTCTCCGTCAGACCAAGCTCAGCCATCATCGCCGGAGCGATCTGATGAATGCGAATCATGTAATCGCGCTTTGTCTTCATCGCGAGATCCAGATAGATCGAACGTGAGATCATCGCTTCAAAGTGCGGCGCGAGGCGCGTACCCTTCGCGATGAACGAGTCGAAATCGTAGTTGGTGATGAAGATGATCGAACCCTCGAAATTGAACGAGGTCGGCAGACGCTCCCCATCCTCATCTTCCATGCGCGTCTCAGCCAGCCAATGCAGGTGACGAGTGCGCGTCATATCACAGGCGCCCTTCAAAAGATTCAGCGAAATATCATCGTTGAAAATGCTGTCAGCGTCGTCGAAAATCAAAACACAATTCGGGTGACGGTTCTCGTAGAGGGTCTTGTAGAGACCAGTCGGGCGAACGAAACCCTTGATGCAGGTGACCTGATGACCAGAGTTTTCGTACTTGGCAGCGATCTTCATCACGCCATACGACTTGCCGAGACCAGCCGGACCAGAGACAATCAGCGACTTGATGTTGCCGAGAATCGTCGACTCCGACATCTTATCAAGAGCAGTAAAACGTTCCGAAAGCTTCATGCGAATCTGCGCATCAGTTTCCTGCTTGATCGGAGCAACCGGCTTCACAGCAATGGCGGCAAGGCGATTCTTCGTCATGCGCTGACCACTCTTCGGGATTCCACGGGGCATATATTTCTCTCTGTCTCTATCAACTTTCCAACTATGAGACTATTATACTCGAAAACCCCATGAAGTAAAGCATTTAATCCGCTGTGTTTTCAAATACTTCGCTAAACACAGGGTTAAGTCATTGTTTTTATTGAAAAAATAAATACCCTATACAAATCAAGGAGTTAGTGGCATGTGGGCATTTCTAGCAACCCTGTGGACTGTATTTCATGGCTTTATACTAACAGTCTGCGCTCTTATCTTCTTACTTACCGTCGCTGGAATTTTCGCTGGAGGAACGACTTGGACCAAGTACGTCGCTCTAGCATTTGACTTCTTTTGGAACGTCATGACTGGCGGGCAGATTGGCGTGACCATTTCTTCTCGTGCTGGTATGGCAGAGATGAAGGGTAAGAGATGGGGAAAAGTGCTCTCTTGCTCTTTAAGTCGTCTAGAACCGGACCACTGTAAGAAAGCTATTCATGCAGATATAGATAGAGCGAAGGCAGTGATTGCTGCCCTCGCTCCCTATGACGATCGTATTACTGGCGGGCGCGGATAGTCTGAAGAGACTGATCAATAAGAAGTTCACCATTCCTATAGACGGGACGCATCAGTTCCGTCTGAGTAGGCTGTATATTGACATCTAGAGTGTTGATGGTCTTGACGTCACCATTCTCATCAATGATAGTCGTCAGCTTACCCTTCTTGCTTGCCTTACCGGGATCCGTAACGGGATTCTTGAAGACATCGCGCCAATGGTAGTCGATCTGCACGGCGGAGCACTTCATGGCAAACTTCAGAGTGTCACGATTCATGTGCTGCAGTAGAGCACCACCCATTCCAAAGGCAATGTTGTCTGCACTGAAACCATTCTGCTTGAGAGTTTCTAGAATCTCAACGATGCTATGCTCGTTGATGCCGTCACCCTGAATGATACGGACACTTGGATGAAGTACCTTGAAACCC
>JANXME010000237.1 GCA_025354785.1 Actinomycetes bacterium
ATAGTGTCACTAAGCCAACCTCTTGGGACGATATTGATCGAGCCGTCGTTAAGTCGTTTGCCGATTATGTTGCGATAAAAAAGAAGAAAGTTCCCGAATTTCGAATCTCCATGGAACCCGGGATAACTGATGTTGAGATGATGAGCACACTTTATCGGCAGCTGGTAGCGGTCGCCGAGCTTTTAGGTTCGGGTGTCGATTATCCAGACTTTAGAAAACCGATCTCGATAGTCGTCTTTAAAGACCCGACATGGCTAACAGATGAATACGTATCCATGGGATGTGATCCTGTCATCGCCAAGCAAAACTCTGCTTTTGCATCCTCAGTTCCAGGATCTGCATCTCCCGCCACCCTAGAAGTGCATTTAAATTTGGGCAGTCCGGGATTCAGTGCAAATGGGACTTTTAGCGCCGATTTGGGCGGTCTCGGTGGGCACGAATTTTTTCATTTGATTCAAGGTCAAAATACTTTTTTAATAAATAATATCGACGTCAACCCACCGGGCTGGCTAGGCGAGGGTGGAGCCAGCTTGGTCGGAGCTTTGGTGAGTAATCAACTTAAGATTGCGCCTTTTGACGTGCGTTCTGCGGCTCGCACATTATCGAGTTTTCTGGAAGGGCGAACTCTTAATCTAGAAACCAGCGACGGCACGTCTTACATCTATCTCTTAGGCCTATTGGGTTGTGAATTTCTCGTTTCTACAGTCGGGTTCGAAAGATTTGTAAATATTTGGAAAGAGGCTGGAAAAGGAAAGAGATTCCCCGACGCATTCCAAGATGCCACCGGAATTGAACTGAAGGATTTCTATAAAATGTTCTATGAAGTGCGCCCGATTTTTGGTCTTCAACGAGGTTGAACTAGACCGCCGAAGTGATCCTCTTATCCTTGAATTTCAGGTCCGACGACCGCCAAGGGCCGATAGTTCCGCCCAATTTCAGGCTCTCCGACCCCCCCAGAGGGGCAAGATAGGGGTATTTGGCCCCGATTTCCCTTATACGCACGCTTGGCTTTAGACTTCCCTTTCGCTTCGTAAGAAGTTTTTATCCGAACTTAACGCACAGAGACAGAATAGTGGGTATCGCTTGGCCAAGAAAGATGGTGCTATCGAAATCGAAGGCACTGTTGCTGAGGCGTTGCCCAATGCAATGTTTCGCGTGGAGTTGACGAACGGGCACAGAATTCTCGCTCACATCAGCGGGAAGATGCGAAAGAACTACATTCGCATCCTTCCGGCCGATCGTGTGATCGTGGAGTTAAGTCCGTACGACCTCACCAGAGGTCGAATCGTTTACAGATATAAGTAGAACCGAAGAAAGTAAATAAAAAGTCTAGAAAAAAGGAGGTCAGCACATGAAGGTTGCACCAAGTGTGAAGAAGATTTGCGATAAGTGCAAAGTTATTCGTCGCAAGGGTCGCGTCATGGTTATTTGCGACAACCTCCGACATAAGCAACGTCAGGGTTAATAACTCCGACGGAAAAGCAGTGCAAGCAGTAAAAGTGAGCGCGTGGCGCGACTGTTCGAGTGATCGCAAGATTGCAAAGACAGACCCTTGGTCCGACAGGCTGAGGCCCATCAATAGATGGGGAGCGTTGCGGAGGACCTGTCGGATGAACGAATGGTTGACTACATGGCACGTCTTGTCGGTGTCGATCTCCCACGCGAAAAACGCGTTGAGATTGCACTCACCTATATATTCGGAATGGGATTGACCCGTTCTCAAAAAACTCTCACGGCAACTGGGATTTCTCCAGATACCCGCGTAAAAGATCTACAAGAGCCGGAGTTGGCAAAACTTCGTGAGTACATCGAATCTAATTTTAAGATCGAGGGCGATCTTCGCCGAGAGATCGCTGGCGACATACGTCGCAAAGTTGAAATCCAGAGCTACCAAGGTATTCGTCACCGCAAGGGACTTCCTGTACGTGGTCAGCGCACACACACCAACGCGCGCACGCGTAAGGGTCCTCGTAAAGCAATCGCTGGTAAGAAGAAGGTGACTAAGTAATGGCCGCTCCTAAAGCAAAAGCCGGCGCAACTAAAGGCGCAAAAGGCAAAGTAAAACTTCGCAAAAAGGAAAAGAAGAATATTGCAGTTGGACAGGCGCATATTAAGAGCACCTTTAACAACACAATTATCTCCATTACCGATATGACAGGCGCTGTTATTTCGTGGGCATCCTCTGGCCAGGTCGGCTACAAGGGCTCGCGTAAATCAACGCCATTTGCTGCCCAACTGGCTGCCGAGGCCGCTGCCCGTCGTGCCCAAGAGCACGGCTTGAAGAAAGTTGATGTTTTCGTCAAGGGTCCAGGATCTGGACGCGAGACCGCAATTCGTTCATTGC
>JANXME010000241.1 GCA_025354785.1 Actinomycetes bacterium
ATCGAAAATATATGTCGATTGTTTTCCGCGACGAATGGGCAAAGTCCGTTACCTTATTCAAACTTGAATCTTTCATTGTCATGCCGCTATATGCTGCATCGAGCACATTGCACGCATTGCGGAAGTCGAAAGCAATTTCATCGATTATCTGCTTGTCCACCCATCCCGACTTGATCTTCTTCAGGAACTTGATCCCCTTCTCTCCTGCACATCCATTTGAAACAGATGTGATTGGCGCTTCAATGCCAATCCAACTCCACTACGAACAAGGGCTCCTGAGGTCTGCCGCTCCAGTTACCATCTTCGAGGTGACACAGAGATAGAAAGGACCGAAATCCTTCTCGTAAGCAAGAAACTTTGGTGCGGGTTCCATTTTCGTGAAGGTTCCGTCTGCCGAGACATTCACAACCTGGCTCCATACGAGAGTGCCATCTGAGAACATCCGGAACGTCATTGTGCCCGGCCCACTGTTCTTAACGTTGGATATCGAGTATCTAATGCCATACGGCTTGCCTAAAGGAACGTATGTTTTCGCAACATTTTTTCTCTTCGATGACGAACACGCAATGGTCCGAATAGATATGAGTGAGTATGGAGAGAAGTTCTCAGTTTCCCGATTATTGGGCGCGCCCCCTGGTTATGTAGGCTTTGAAGAGGGTGGTCAGTTGACGGAGGCTGTTCGCCGTCGCCCCTACTCGGTAATTTTGTTAGATGAGGTCGAGAAAGCTCATCCCGAAGTTTTCGACTTACTTTTACAGGTATTTGACGACGGTCGATTAACTGATGGCCAAGGCCGCACGGTGGATTTTCGGAATTCCATCATCGTGATGACATCCAACTTAGGATCGCAATTCTTGATGAATCAATCTTTAGCCCGTGACGTCCAAGAGGCCGCAGTTATGGAACTAGTTCGCTCTTCTTTTAAACCAGAGTTTCTAAATCGTATTGATGACATTGTCCTTTTCAATTCCTTAAGTCGAAAATAGATGACTTCCATAATGACTCTTTTGATTGAGGATTTGCAGACTCGCTTGAGGGACCGTCGTATCCTTCTGGATGTAAAACAAAGTGCTCAGTCGTGGTTGATTGCACATGGGTTCGACATCTCATACGGGGCTAGACCGCTACGTCGAGTAATCCAAAAAGCGATTGGAAACCCTCTTGCTTTGCTCCTCTTAAGAGGCGAGGTTGTCGATGGGAGTACGGTGGAAATCAGCGCGACAGACAACAAGGCGGAAGCGCTCTCTCTTCTAACTAAACAGGTTCTTTAACCACCACTTTGGCAAATAGCGCAACCGCTATCAACATGAAACCTGGGATTAATAACGCGACCGAAAGTGTGAGCCATTGAGCTGTCCAGGCTATTACTGCCTTGACTAGAAATGCCAGTGCGCTATTAGTAACTCCTAAATGGCCCACTACGACTCCACCTGGTGAAGAAGATGCGCGGTTGGCTGCGATGAGGAATACCGGCCCTAAGAAAGATGAACCAAATCCACCTATTAGAAAAGCCAGGCTGATTGAAATGAAAGCCAACAGGGAAGATCTCTCGCTGAAGAAGTGGCTCAAGGTCAGCCCTACAACAAAGCCTGCCCCTCCGAATACACCACCGATTTTGACAAGTCTCTCCAGTGGAATTCGATTGCTAATTCTATTGAACATTAAACGGCCAAGAATTACCGAGAAGACAAAGCACATGTATGGAATTGTCGCTACGCCGGCGTTAAAAGAGAGATCCTCTTTGGAATAAATCGTCGCCCAATCGCCAGATGAGAATTCCAGTTGAACTCCCATTAGCATGCCGATACTGATTGGCCAATTGACATGGAAGTCTCGAAATATTCTCGCTATGGAAGTGGAATCATCGTTGAATTCGTTAGCGCGCAAACTAAATGGCTGGATCTTCCGAATGAAGGCAAGCATCAAGATAAATGAAGAAATTTGTAAAATATCTATATGCCAGGCCAAAGAGACATGGGAAGCAAGAGCGCCACTCATTAAGACGCTCAAAAGAGAGCCTGCGCTCCAAAAACCGGCAGCTTTTGGCATGATAGTTTCGCCACGGCGTTCTTGTTCATGGAGGGCTTGCGCGTTAATCGAAATATGAAATGCCGATACCGATACGCCCAAAAGTAGATTACATACTATAAAAAGAGGTATAGAAGTGAGATGAACCATTAATCCGATTAGAAAGCAAAAGCCAAAAGAGGAGATGAGCATCACGGGCACAGTGCCAAATCGGTGGACGACATGTCCGAAAATGAGTAGCGAAACCAACCCACCGATCATTCCAATACTTAGTACCGTTCCAAACTCACCATTTTTCAGTTTTAAGTGAGCCTTTAATTCTGGGAAACGTCCAAGCCAACCCGTCAAACTAATTCCAAATAGAAAAAACAGGGAAAAAATATAGGTTTTTCCGTCGCCCTTGGTCATATCTCTAAAACTTCGAAGGTCATATTTTGAACTTTTTCCTCATGAGCCTTAAAGAGAAGAGCGCTCTGATTTTCTATTGCTCTGGCGATCCCATCGGTGGGATAGCTGGAGAAAGGCTCTAATCCGATGTTGTAGTGAAGGCCAAACCATGGCGCTTCTTTTGAATACCCGTACTCTTGCCAATACCAAAGATATGGAAATAGCTCATTGTCCCAAGTTACCTCTGCAGCCATTGCCTTATTTGGACTAGTAACTCGATAGGCGCCTCTTGGCATTTGCGTTATTGAAAGCATTTCGTTGGCGGTGCCGAAGGGTGGCAATTTGGAGAAGTCAATTTCATTACCACTACTATCTTTTCCAATCGGCCAAGTGAAATTTTCGGAGGTGCCGAGTCGACGAATCGGCTGCTCACCGTCATAATTTTGAGGAATAACTATCGCCGGTTCGGCAACGGTAATGGTGCTATCGGAATCCATAAAGGGGGGACCAAAGGTAAAGTGTTGACCCCACATGGTTTGATGCGATTCATTCGATAAATTTGTGATGCGCTCAGAAATCTCGCACTTGGCAGAGTTGGAATTCAAAGTAAAGATCTTTTCTACCTTGAAAGGCACCTTCTTAGTGAAGACGGTAAACTTCACTGAAGCTCTTTCTGGAGAATCTTCTAGAATTTCATATTCCCAAGGCAGCACCGCTACTTCTGCATGCTGTCCAAAAGTTACCCCGCGGTACTCAGAGGGCGGGCCTCCATTTGGAAAAATGGTCTGCCAACCTCCTGGGTATTCCACCATGAAGGAATCCATATCGTCCTTTGGCGTCGTGGACAGCGGATTTCCGCGCACGCCAGTTGTCGTAAGCCAGGCAAAATCTAAATCTCTGGGTTTGTAGAGGTATTCCACGACATCAGCGCCACGACCGGCCAAAATTGATATGCGTAACTTTTCGTTCTCAATTACGACAGTTTCCAGGTGGCCAATTGCGGAGCGCTGCGTGACACGGCAGCCAAAATTTCTGGCTTTTGCCGGGAGATCGAAAAATTCACCCATTAAAAACCTCGCTCGCTGGTCCCGTAAAGGGGAGTCCGGTTACGGAAAAAGTAAGGCCGCTAAGTGGAAATTGTTCCAAGTTTTGCTCACCCGCGGCGGAAGTCACAATCAAAACATTTCGATTAGCTCCGCCAAAAGTACATGAACTCGGGCGCATCACCGGCATTTGGATTGTTTGCAGCGGTGCACCTTCTGCGGTAAATACTTCCACTCGCGCACCGTCCCACATTGCCACAAACAGCGATCCGTCGTCGGCTATGCACATTCCATCTGGAACCGCGCCATCATTCGGGAAGGTAATTAATACCTTTCGGTTGGTTATGGAGCCTGTCTCTTCATTAAAGTCATAGCGCCACATAACGCTCTGCATGCTATCTACCAGATAGAAATATTTGTTGTCTGGACTCCACCCCAGGCCGTTGGGTAACGCCAGACCAGTTTCCATAATTCGATCTTCACAGCCACTCTCAATAAGATGCAATTTCCCTAAACCAAGTTCGAAATCCATAGCTGCGCTTCCGGCCCAAAATCTGCCACGAGTGTCCACTTTGGCATCATTCATTCTCTCGTTTTCGGGTAGAAAATCAATTTCGTTTGAATATTTTCCGAAAGAGTCAATCGACCCGTAACCTTCTTTAACCGCAGCGAAATATCCACCGCGAGATCTCTCTACGATCGCGCCAATAATTGTTGGTACCTTAAATGTTTTGGAAATTGCGCCCTCGCGTAATTCGATCTGATGCCATTTATTTCCTGCAATATCAACCCAAGTGACAGTATTTGTTTTATGGTTCCAGAAAGGACCTTCACCGCAGTCCGAGCGCTCATTCGAAATGGGGACTATCGTGAGTTGCACGAGGTAATTCTAACTTCTATTGCTCTATATTGCATGAACGTCGGATATCTTGAACTGTTCAATCAGCGCTTTCTCTTTACAAGCAACAAGTACGACCTTTACTCTTTCACACATGTCAAAACCCGTCACGATTACAAATGTTCGTACCATTCTTACTGCACCAGAAGGCATAAATCTGGTTGTTGTGAAGATTGAGACTTCGGAACCAGGTCTCTACGGTTTGGGATGTGCCACTTTTACGCAGCGCTACTTGATGGTTGCGACAGCGATCGAAGATTACCTCAAGCCATTTTTGATTGGTAAAGATGTTTCGCGGATCGAGGATATCTGGCAAACATCAATGGTGAACGCGTATTGGCGAAATGGTCCCGCTCTCAACAATGCGATCTCCGGAGTTGATATGGCTCTCTGGGATATTGCCGGCAAGCGCGCAGGTATGCCTGTCTATGATCTCCTTGGTGGAAAGGCTCGTGAGGCAGCGGCCGTTTATCGTCATGCTGACGGACGAACTGTCTTAGAAGTGGAAGAAAATGTTCGTAGATTCATGGAGCAGGGTTTGCTCTACGTGCGCTGTCAAATGGGTGGCTACGGTGGTCGAATTCACGATATTCCCTCTCCCGAAGGGGCTTTGCCCGGCGCCTATTTTGACCCACAGATTTACGCTAGAGACACAATTAAACTTTTCGACCATATAAGAAGTTCCGTGGGCACCGATGTAGAACTTCTGCACGACGTCCACGAGCGCTTGACCCCAATTGATGCTGTTCGACTGTCTAAGAATCTTCAGCCACATAGGCTCTTCTTTTTAGAAGATGCGCTCGCACCCGAACAAATCGATTGGTTCCAGGTAATGCGCAATCAAAGTTCTACTCCTATAGCAATGGGCGAACTCTTCACACACCCCCAGGAGTGGCTGCCACTCATATCTAATCGCCTGATTGACTTTATTCGTTGCCATATCAGCACAATTGGCGGAATTACGCCCGCCAAGAAATTGGCCCACCTTTGCGAAGCTTTTAGCATTCGCACCGCTTGGCATGGTCCTGGTGATGTGTCACCAGTGGGCCACGCAGCAAACTTGCATTTGGATTTAAGTTCCTCAAATTTCGGAGTTCAGGAGTGGTGGGGCCCAAGCGATGTAATTAAAGAGGTATTCCCTGGAACGCCGGAATTGAGGCGCGGATATATATACCCCAACGATCGACCTGGCCTAGGTATCGATATCGATGAAAAGTTGGCGGCACAATTCCCGTGCGACAACACACAATCTGTCCGACCTCCATCATGGACCACCGCCAGGACACCCGACGGGGGTTCGGCTAGACCGTAAGAGGTTTGGTAACAAATATTTACAAAAGGGTGAAAATTTCGAAAGCAAATCGTTACTCAATTCCGTTGAAATTGAACGTTCAATGTGTCAGGTTCTCCACTAACTCGTGCGGCGCTGCATCTCTAGATCTCGCCAAACTTAATGAAAGGTAGGCAAGACTTGAAAATAAAGATCCCGGCAATAGCTACTGTCGCTTTCTTGGCACTTTCGCTTTCACCTATTGTTTCAGCGAATGCCGCAGATACTCCGCTTCAGACAGAGATTAAGGCTCTCAAAGCCAGCGGAAAGAGCTTTACTTATTGGATTGGCTTGATCTTCTCAGATCAAGCAAATCAAGCAATGGTTGATCAGATTAATAAATGGGGCTCACTTAGAGGAATTAAAGTTGACCCAGTTCTACTTAATCAGAACAACACCGCATCCACAGTTACTGCCGCACTTACTGCCGGCACGATGCCAGATGCGCTGGAAATGGGTTCAGGCTTGATGTTGCAGTTGGGTTCAAAGAACCTAATGGATCTCTCAGGTCTTTATACCGAACTTGGAGCCAGATATGGCGGCTGGAATAAAGGAGCCCTTGTTTTTGGTGATGCCAGTTATGCTGGAAAAGGACTAGGCGTTCCTTACGGAATTAATGGCAACCTTTTGAATCGCCGACTCGATCTGTTAGCCACGGCAAAGCAGAAGAAGACAGCTCCACTAACGTGGGAAGAGACTCTTTCTATGGCGTTGGCTACCAAAGTTCCAGGCGCGTTCGGTTTCAACACCGGAAACGTTGGTGACGGAGAATCTATCTTCGGTGTTCAATTCCATGATTACGGCGGGCGTATTGCCGACGATGCTGGCAAGAAGTGCACTATCGACTCACCTGCCACGAGAAACTTCCTTACCTTTGTGAAGAAGGCTCTAACAAGTGGTGGATACGCTTCAGATTCAAGTAACTCTGACGGCGCATGGGATAACAACAAATACCTAGGTGCTAAGACGGTATTCATTGCTAACCCAGGTTCGGTTTACACAACCATGATCAATGGATCTTCAGTTTGGGAGAAGAATCCAACAATGGCAAAGAACACTGGATTCTCAGCTCTTCCCGGTGGACCGATCATTCGTATCTCGCCCAACGATGCGCAACTTCGTGTAATTCCAAAGACCACGAAGTATCCAGAACTTGCGAAAGACTTGATTCGCTACCTATATCAGGTTGGACAGATCAAGAGTTACTATGCTGCAGCTATCTATGGCCCAGTCTTGAAGCAGTACAACAGCTTCTCGTTCTGGCGCAACTCTGTAGATCCTGCGCGGGCCGGTCTATTCGATCTAGCGGCGAATGGCACGTTTGGTAACTACCCAGATGTAAATAATGCGGCTATTGGAGAATTTACCGGTGGATTCGGTATTTCAAAGATGGCGCAGCGTTATCTCTATGGCGGTAAGACTCAGGATGAAACGATCGCAGAGGCGCAAGCCACCTGCGCGGCCATCTACGCCAAGTACTAAGGACTGCCTAATTTAGGCGGAAATTAACTGCTCAACAGGAGAGTGGCGGTCGGATTTACTTCTGACCGCCACTCTCTTTCAAATCTAAAACTTAAATACAGGAAGGAGTGGTGGGTTTTATGTCTACGGTTAAAGTGACAAAATCTCGTGCTCCTTCTAAGAAAGTTTCGTGGCTTCTAAAAGGAGATAATCTTTTTGGTTATCTGATGATGGCGCCGGTAATAACCGTGTTGATCGCCTTCTTCGCCTACCCACTCTTTTATGAAATATATTCCAGCTTTACAAGTCGCACTGTTGGAC
>JANXME010000249.1 GCA_025354785.1 Actinomycetes bacterium
CGTGGGTTAACCACTCATTTCTCTCCCTTGGTACAGATGGGTTCGGTCTCTCGGACACCCGGGGTGCGCTCCGTCGCCACTTTAAAGTGGATGCACACTCGATTGTAATAGGAGTGCTGAGTCAGCTTGTAAAGAGTGGGCAGATCGAAAGCCAAGTTGTCAGTGAGGCAATTGAACGTTATCAAATATTCGACATCTCCGCGGTAGATCCTGGCAATACCGAGGGCTCAGGTTGATCGGACGAATTCCGATCACCAACATCTCCCCCGCCATTTATTTTGGGGGAGAATTTGTACCTGTCAAAGCAACGCCTGGTGAAGAGTTAACTATTTCGGCTACGGTGTTTCGAGAAGGCCACGACGCTGTGGGCGCCCGCATTTTGCTCTATTCGAATTTTGGCGTTCTTATTTCGACCGCGCCGATGCGTGAAATTTGGCCGGGAAGCGATCATTTTGAAGGCAAAGTATCACTGAACGAATTGGGCGACTTTACTTATGTGATTGAAGCCTTTGATGATCCTTATGCGACATGGCGCCATGATTCAGAGATCAAAATTAGCGCCAATATAGATGCGCAGCTCTGCTGTGAAATTGGTGCACTACTTTTTGAAGAAACTCTCGCTACCGCCCCGGAGGCCGAACCTCTATTAGGGACAGTCTTAAAAGCGTTACGCGATAAAGCGATGGCGCCCGCCAATCGTTTTTCCTTGGCTTCTGCGCCTCAAATTCGCCAATATTTTATAGCTTCCCCATTGCGTCGCCTCGTCACCGCTTCTGAACCGCTACCAATACGAGTGGATAGAAGCCGCGCCGAAAGTGGTGCCTGGTACGAGTTCTTCCCTCGAAGTGAGGGTGCAACCAAGGCGGCAAGTGGCACCTTTAAAACAGCGCAGGCCAGACTCAAAGATATTGCCGATATGGGATTTGAAATTCTTTATCTGCCTCCTATTCACCCCATTGGAATGAATTTTCGAAAAGGGGCAAACAATTCACTCCAGACCATGGCCGGCGATCCTGGCGTTCCGTGGGCGATCGGCAATAGCGATGGTGGCCACGACACGATCAACTCTGAGTTAGGAACGATGAAGGATTTTGAAGAGTTCGTGATCGCAGCAAATAAAGTTGGGCTTGAGGTTGCCTTGGATTTGGCTCTGCAAGTTTCACCAGATCACCCTTGGGTTAGCCAACATCCAGACTGGTTCTCACATCGACCAGATGGCAGCATCAGCTACGCCGAAAATCCACCCAAGAAATACCAAGACATATACCCAATAAATTTCGACCAAGACTACGCTGGAATTTTGCAAGAGGTGCTACGCATAATTCGACTCTGGGTAAGTAAAGGTGTGACGCTCTTTCGCGTAGACAATCCCCATACCAAGCCGGTTCATTTCTGGAAAGATTTGCTAGAAATAATCTACAAGGAGTCACCAGAGATTATTTTCTTAGCAGAGGCATTTACCCGCCCTCCAATGATGCATGCCCTTGGTAAAGTTGGTTTTCATCAGTCATATACCTACTTCACTTGGCGTACGAGCAAATCAGAGCTAATCGCGTACGGTAATGAATTGGCCAACCAGACCAGCGCCTTTTTCCGACCAAACTTTTGGGTCAATACTCCAGATATTTTGCCCCTGCACTTGCAGAGTGGAAATCCGGCCATGTTTGCCCTGCGCGCGGTCTTGGCCGCAACGTTGTCACCTGCTTGGGGAATGTATGCGGGGTACGAACTTTTTGAACATCGCCCTCTGAAGCCGGGGCACGAGGAGTATTTAGATTCAGAAAAGTATCAAATAAGAATCAGAGATTGGGGTGGTGCTAAGAAAAATGGAGCCACACTTGCTCCCTTCATCACCCAACTCAACCAGATTCGACGAGCACATCCCGCGCTACTCAAAATGCGAAATTTGGTCTTCCACCATACCGACTCTGATGCCATTATCGCTTACTCCAAGAAGCTGGGCCAAGATCTAATTTTGATTGTAGTTAATTTGGACCCCACTTTTGCACAGGAAACCACAGTGCATTGGGATTTGGCGGCGCTGGAGATTCCAGGTGAAAGTTTTTCGACTACGGACTTACTAAGTGGCAAAGAGTTTGGATGGTCGCGGGACACATTTGTTCGACTTGACCCAAGTCGACCCGCTGGTCAAGTTGCCCATATTGCTCAAGTAAAATTGGCTTGAGCAAAATATGAAGATTTCAAAGAGGACCTCAAAGCAGAAGTTACAGCCGGCTTCTTTTCTCAACCCTCATTCCACCTTAGGAGAATTAGACCTCTATCTAATTGGAGAAGGTCGCCACGAACGTCTGTGGGAAGTTTTAGGTGCGCATATTCAATATGACTCCAATTTAGAACCTCTCGGCACCTCCTTTGCAGTTTGGGCACCAAACGCGACAGAAGTTAGTTTGATCTGCGAAGCAAATTATTGGGATAAGAACACCCATAAAATGGTACGCGTTGGCTCCAGTGGAATCTGGGAGATCTTTATTGCCGATATTAGGGCGGGTCAAAAATATAAGTTCGCAATCCATCAAATGGACGGGCGTTGGGTGGATCACGCTGATCCCCTGGCACAACATACGGAGATTCCGCCTCTGACCGCTTCGGTAGTTTATGAAACAGAATTCAATTGGCAAGATGAATTATGGATGGAGAATCGCAAAAGTTTCCAAGCGTGGAAATCGCCAGTATCCATTTACGAGGTGCATCTTGGTTCTTGGCGGTTAGGGCTAAATTATCGTGACCTGGCGCGTGAATTGATCGAATATCTGCGCTTTCAAGGTTTCACCCATATTGAATTTCTCCCAGTCATGGAACATCCCTATGGCCCTTCTTGGGGGTATCAAGTCACCTCCTTCTTCGCTCCGACATCGCGATTTGGGTCTCCAGACGAATTTCGTTACTTAATTAACGAACTTCACAAAGCGCAAATCGGCGTAATCCTGGACTGGGTACCAGCGCATTTTCCAAAGGATGAATGGGCTCTTGCCCGTTTTGATGGAAGCGCGCTATACGAACATGAAGATCCGCGCCTAGGAGAGCATCCGGATTGGGGAACGCTCATTTTTAATTTTGGTCGAAATGAGGTTCGAAATTTCTTGGTGGCTAGCGCGCTGTATTGGCTAGAAGAATTTCATATCGACGGGCTGAGGGTTGATGCCGTTGCTTCCATGCTCTACCTAGATTATTCGCGCAAAGAGGGTGAATGGCTTCCAAATAAAGATGGCGGCAGAGAAAACCTCGAGGCTGTACAACTTCTTAAAGAAGCCACTTCTACCGCTTACCGTACCCATCCTGGGATAATGATGATTGCCGAAGAGTCGACTGCTTGGTCGGGGGTTTCACGCGTAACAGAGTCGGGTGGTTTGGGCTTTGGTTTCAAATGGAATATGGGATGGATGCACGACACTTTGTCGTATCTAGAAAGAGATGCAATCCATCGAGTGCATCATCACAATGAGATTACCTTTTCAATTCTCTATGCCTGGAGCGAAAACTACGTCCTCCCAATCTCACACGATGAAGTAGTCCATGGCAAAGGGGCCTTGGTAAATAAATTCCCCGGGGATCGATGGCAACAACTTGCCACGCTCCGTGCGCTCTATGGATATATGTGGGCCCACCCAGGCAAGAAGTTGCTATTTATGGGCAGCGAATTTGCACAGAGCGAAGAATGGAATGAAAGTCGCGGTTTGCAGTGGCATTTAACCCAATTTGAAGAGCACATTGGAATTCAAAAGGCAGTTCAACTTCTCAATTCTAAATATCGCTCAATACCGGCCCTCTGGGTGAAAGACACAGCTCCAGATGGCTTTACTTGGCTCGTGGGCGGGGATTCTGCCAACAATATTCTGGCCTTTGCCCGCTGGGATGAATCTGGAGCACCGCTGGTGTGCGTTACTAATTTCTCACCGGTGCCGCACGAGCGCTATTCAATGCCACTGCCGATTTCTGGGGCGTGGGAAGAGTGCGTCAATACTGACAACGTTGCCTTTGGTGGAAGTGGCATTTGCAATGAGGTCATAACGGCTTCTTCGGCTAGCGCCAATATTGTTCAAATAAAAGTTCCGCCGCTTGCCACAATCTGGTTGCAATTGAAAAGAAATTAAGAACGCTATACCTGGGCCTCTTCGATCGATCTGGCGAAGAAGGCAACGCTTATAAGTAGAGCGCTTGGAATCAGAAGCGCGATTCCAACTGAGGTTACTTGGGCCGTCCACGCGATTGCAGATTTCAATATGAAAATCATGCCCGTGTAAACCACACCGAGTTGGCCTACGACGACCGCACCCGAGGCAGGCGCTCGCCGATTAGCGGCATCCATGATCGTGGGGGCAAGGAAAGATGAACCCAGCCCACCAATAAAGGACCCAACAATAATTATAAGAAAACCCAGGAGTGGCAAACTATGGCTAACTTGAATCCCGATCACGAGCAAGGCGGCGAAGGCCATTCCTCCAACAATTACAAATTGTCGAATAATCTCAGACAAATCCCTTCGATCGGTCAGCCGATGAACGGTAAGTCTGCCCCCAATCATGGCGATCATAAAGACAATATTTGGAATAACACTCACACCCGGACTCATATGCAACTCCTCTTTAGAGAATATTGCAGACCAGTCACCCATCGAAAATTCCAGAGAGACAGCACAAGTGAAACCAACCGCCATTTTCCAATCCAAGTTAAATGACTTAAAAAGTCCACTTACCGAAAGCAGCGTCTCTTTACTCGCGTTTGGTGGCAAAAGAGTTGA
>JANXME010000266.1 GCA_025354785.1 Actinomycetes bacterium
ATTTCATCCTCTTGAGCTGCGGCAATCTGGCTAAGTACATCTTCATTTGCGGGATCAATCGCTGGGAAATGGTTACGTCCCGGTGTGAACGCGCCGTTAATGAAATGCCCATAAGAGGGTTCGATCGTCACAATGGCGCGCGACTCAATCGCGGGGGCATAATCGAAAATATCCATATTTATCCCTTAATCGATCGTCACGTAATTTGAACTCTGGTAATAGCCATCGCGTAACTTCATCCGCTGCATCAATAGGTCATTTAGCAGAGCGCTAGCACCGATCCGAAAAAGGGCGGGAGTGAGCCAAGCGGGTCCGGCGGTTTCATTGACCAGGACTAACTGTTTGATCGCATCTTTAGTATTTCGAATTCCGCCGGCTGGCTTTACACCCACCCGAACCCCGGCCATCTGATAAAAATCGCGAACTGCCTCCAACATCACCAAAACAACTGGGGCGGTCGCCGCTGGGGCAACTTTGCCAGTAGATGTTTTAATAAAATCTGCACCGGCCAACATTGCTAAGAAAGAGGCCGTTCGCACATTGTCATAAGTAACGAGTTCGCCAGTTTCCAAAATTACTTTGAGATGTGCTTTATCTGCGCAGAGCTCGCGAATCTGTTGGATTTCAGTAAAGACTTTCATGTAATCCCCAGATAGGAATGCTCCACGATCGATCACCATATCGATCTCCCCGGCACCTGCGGCAATTGCATCACTAGTGTCTTGGATCTTCACCGATATCGACGCTCTGCCAGATGGAAAGGCAGTACTTACTGCGGCTACCGGCACGTGTTGGCCACCAATGGAATCTAGTTGAGTGCGGGCAATCGCAACCATGTCGTTATAGACGCAGATGGCGCCGACGCTGGGAACGCTGGGATCTGTGGGATCCGGCCTTACCGCTTTTGTACATAAGGCGCGCACTTTTTCAGCGGTGTCTGCTCCTTCTAGCGTGGTGAGGTCCATCATCGAGATTGCTAAATCTATTGCTTTAGCTTTTGAAGAAGTCTTAATGCTACGAGTTCCTAGCATCGCCGCTCTGGCTTGCGCCCCCGTTTGATCGACGCCCGAGAGTGTTCGCAGAAAATTACGAAGTCCACTTTCGCTGCCATCAATTAATTGCGGGTAACTCTTCATGATTTTCCTAGTCTAATGATTAAGCCGTATTACAGGAAAGGCAAATTTTGACCTACAATCCTCAGCATGGCGCGCACCCCCGTAATTCTGGATGTGGATACGGGAATTGATGATGCATTTGCCCTGCTTTTTGCGGTGCGACATCCAGATTTAGAACTTCTCGGCGTTACGTGCGTGGATGGCAATACCAATGTTGATCAAGTCGTGGCGAATACTCTTAAAGTCTTGGATGCCGCTGGCGCTGGAAATATTCCGGTCTCCCGTGGCGCCGTGCGTCCGCTCCTTGGCCAATCTCATTATGCCGAATATGTGCATGGCGCCGATGGCATGGGCGATCTCGACGGTCCTGCTTCTTACCGTAGAGTCGATCAACGTGGCGCGGTTGAACTATTGCGTGATTTGATTGAAAGCTCTGCAACTCCAGTTGCCCTTGTTCCGCTTGCTCCACTTACAAATATCGCGCTTTTCCTTCGCTCATTTCCCGAAACTGCCAAGAAGTTACAAGGGATCGTTTTAATGGGTGGCTCAGCCTCCGCGGGCAATGCAACTCCAGCTGCTGAGTTTAATATTTGGCACGATCCAGAGGCTGCCGCGATTGTTTTTCAAAGCGGTGTTCCCATCACCATGTATGGCCTGGATGTTTTTATGCGTCCTGGCATAAGTGCAGCCGAAGCAGAACGTTTGCAAGGCTCAAGCGACCCAGCTGCCGTATTTGCTGGCTCATTGATTTCGGCATTTATAGAAAGAATTGGCTCACCGGTAACGCTGGGGGATGCAGGTGCAGTTATGGCGGTCGTCGCACCAGAATTGATTTCCTTTCAAAATTTCGACGTGGTTGTAGACACTTCCGCGGGTCCGGCAAGAGGTCAAACTATTTGTGATCGGCGCCCCCGGCTGGAATTGGAGATCGAGCCGCTGCGTTTGGCAGATTCGGCGAACGTCAGGGTTGCGTTGGATATGGATGTTGAGGCGATTCGCCAGCTCTGGCTCGAGACAATTGATAGCCACTGGAATTAGATTCTTCTAGTTGGCCGCAAGCATTCTTGCTACTTATAGGTATGAAAATTAGGCTAATTTTCCTATTGGCAATTGGTTTGTCGCTGTTTTCCATAGGAACTACGGCTAGCGCCGCGGTAAAAGCTGGCGCGGCATGCACCAAAGCCGGTGCCATCTCAATTGTTTCAGGTAAGGAATTCACCTGTATTAAATCTGGCGGAAAACTTGTATGGAACAAAGGTGTAGTCGTTGCCGCACCCAAGGCTCCTTCACAATCCCCAGCTTCATCGCCAAAGCCTTCCTCTACGCCAACTTCTACGCCAGCTAGTGAAGATGCAAATTCACTGGTCTCGGATATAACACCAAGCGTTGGCAGGGGAATTGCACCGCCAGGAGCGCAGTGAAATGGCCCCTGGGCGGCTGGAATCCGCTTCGCCACTTCAACTGATGGAGTGACTTTTTCTCCGACTGGGGAAATATTAACCGACCAAGCGGGAGTTCCAAACTTGGTGGTGGGTAGTGATAAAAAACTGCGTTGTTATTACGTCAATTTCCAAGGTAATCAGATAGTCGTAGCAATACAGGTGGCGCCTGGTAAGTGGATCTATAAGAAGGTCCATGTTGAGAATCTGCCCGGAGAC
>JANXME010000296.1 GCA_025354785.1 Actinomycetes bacterium
CCTGGTGGGAGCTCATCTTTATAATTCAAATACGCTGACGATCGCTCAAATCACGACCAGCCTGCTTTATTCGCAAATGCTCATCAACCCTCTAGAGGGAATGCTGATGTGGGTAGATGAATTGCAGGGAGGTAAGGCCTCACTCTCGCGACTTTTAGGAGTACATGAAATTGAAGAGCGTGAGATTCGAAATTCAGTACCAGATGGTCGTGAAGTTAAAGGAGATGAGATTCGTTACGGATATAAGGAAGGAAGAGATGTGTTAAACGGACTCTCCTTCTTGGTGGAGCCGGGCACGCGGGTAGCCATTGTTGGGCCATCTGGGGCTGGAAAATCCACTTTAGGCAAACTATTAGCGGGAATCCAACCTCCACGTTCTGGACGCGTAACCATCGGAGATTCAGAGATTGGATATTTGCCAGTCGAAGAGGCGCGCACGCATGTAGCCTTGGTGACACAAGAACACCATATTTTCCAAGGCACACTGCGCGAAAATATTACTTTGGCAAATCCGCAAGCCACAGATGCACAAATTTGGGATTCTCTCGCGGCCGTCGATGCGCAAGAGTGGGCGCAAGCCCTCGAAGATGGTTTAGCAACGCAAGTTGGCACAGGTGGTGCTCGATTACTTCCACCCCAAGCCCAACAAGTTGCCCTCGCCAGATTGGTTCTAGCAGATCCGCAAACTCTGATCCTGGATGAAGCAACCTCACTCCTGGATCAACGCGCCGCCAGACACTTGGAATCTTCTCTAGCAGCGGTATTGAAGGGGCGAACCGTTATCGCAATTGCACATCGCCTGCAAACCGCCCATGACGCAGACATAATTGCGGTAATTGAAGATGGAAAAATTAGCGAATGGGGCTCGCATCATGACTTGATGGAGGCTCAAGGACCATACGCCGATTTGTGGCGCTCTTGGAGAGACGAAAGTTAAGCGCGTTTTTTGTAATGCAGTCCGGCATAGAGAACGATTCCAATTGCAATTCCCCAAATAAGATCAATGGCCAGCGTTGCAGTAGCGGTAATTACCAACACAATTGCTTCGCGTTTGGTCGTTCGTAACGATTCCATAATTGATCGCGGATTTAAGATTCGATAACTTGTTCCCATTAGAACGCCAGCAATGGCAGCAGCGGGAATATGACTCACCCACGGCGCGGCAATGAGCGCTGCAAAAAGTAAGACGGCCGCATGGATGGCTGCGGCAAGTCTGGACTTTGCACCGGCGCGCACATTTACGCTGGTGCGTGCGATGGCACCTGTTGCTGGCAACCCTCCAAATAGAGAAGAAGCTGCTGTTGCAATCCCCTGCCCAAAAAGTTCGCGATTGGGGTGGTAACGATTTTCGGCAGTTGTATGGACCATTCCATCCGCAACTCGCGCCGAGAGCAGCGATTCGATAGCACAGAGCAGGGCAATCAAAAATGCCGGCCAGAGAAGATGGGCTATATCAGCCGCAGCGATAGCGCCTCCCTGCCAGGCGCCAATGCTGCGTGGAATATCACCGATGGTTTGCACCGGCAGAGAGAGAACTTTTACAACCGCTAAGGCGGAAAGAATCGCAACAAAACTTGCCGGAATATGTACACGAAATCGCAAAGTTTGGGAAAGATGCGGATATCCAAATTTCACAAGAAGCGTCAGTGCGACAATTAGCAGACTTCGCCAATTAATTCCTTGCGAGAGCGAATTCTTGAGCGTGTGCCAAGCCACAAAGAGGGTTCGATCGCCCTCCCCTTTTCTCACCTGCAGGGCAAGAGGAATTTGTTGGAGCGCGATAACGCAGGCGATGCCGACAGTAAATCCTTCGACCACAGACCACGGGACACGGTTAATAATTTTGCCGAGTCGGAAAACGGCCATAAGGACGACCATTAGCCCAGCTAGCAGGCCCAACAAAGGTAGGGCTTTAACTCCGTAAGCGTGAATGATCGGCAACAGCACCACCGTCATGGCGCCAGTAGGTCCACTCACCTGATATTTAGAACCGCCAAATACCGCTGCTATAAAACCGGCCATTACTGCAGTTGTGAGTCCCGCCGCTGCGCTAACTCCAGATGTAATCCCAAAACCAATTGCCAAAGGCAGAGCCACGACCGCGACGGTCACTCCCGCTATGAGATCTCTAGAAACTGTCCGACTATCCAATTGATAGTCCTTGCGTCGGGGAAGCAGATTATTCGGCAAAAGTTAGCACCTTTTCTCTAAATTTCACTTCGTCCCCCGCGCGGTCTCTCCCATCGTAGCCCTGGAGCTCGATAAAGACTGGAATATTTCCCCTATCGGCGTCTCAATTGCTAAAGTACCGCGAAGCCACTCTTGCTACTAGAAGAAGGAACCCATGAAAATCAGGAAAAAAATATTGGTAACTACCACGGTTTTATTGGCTTTGGGTCTTACTTCCTGTGCCAGTCAGAAAAAGGACGAAGTCGCCATTGGCGATTCGACCGCCTGTGCTCCTGCAAGTTTGAAGACGGTAACGCCTGCAGTATTAACTGTGGCGACCGGTGAACCTGCTTACGAGCCATGGGTTTTAAATGACAAACCAGAATCCGGCGAAGGATTTGAAGCCGCTGTCGCTTACGCCATCGCCAAAGAGTTGGGTTATGAAAACAGCGCAGTCAAATGGGTAAGAACCACCTTTGATTCAGCTATCGCCCCCGGACCTAAGAAATTCGATTTCAATATTCAGCAATATTCGATCACAGATGAACGGGCCAAAGTAGTTGATTTTTCCAGTGCCTATTACTTCTCTAATCAAGCAATCGTGGCATCAAAGTCGAGCAAAATCGCAGGTGCTAAGTCCATCGCGGAGTTGGCAGGAGCCAAACTTGGCGCCGCAGTTGGCTCAACGTCGCTGGATACAATTGAAAAGCAACTAGGTCTTAAGCCGCAGGTCTTCAACGATAACGCGGCCGCGGTGGCTGCGCTGAAGAATGGTCAGATTGATGGCCTAGTAGTTGATCTCCCAACCGCTTTCTATCTATCTGCGGCAGAAGTACCCAATGGAATTATCGTTGGGCAGATTGAGAATCGAGACGCCAATGACAAGGGAGCCGGACTCCTACTAGCTAAGGGAAGTCCGCTGACCGCATGCGTAACTAAAGCCATGGATGCCATCCGCGCGAGCGGGGAATTGCAAACTATTCAAGATAAGTGGCTCACAACAAGTGCTGGGGCCCCGGTTCTCAAGTAACTCCAACGCGAACACCAACTACGCAAATTAAATGGCAGTAAGTAGCGAAGGTGCTATACCCGAAAAAGGGGATAGCACCCTCGCTCTTTGGCAACCAAGCGAATTAGAAATTGCTCGGCGACGAATTCGCACCCAGCAAAATCGCCGTAATACCGCGATAGCCACTTTTTCCAGTATCGCAGTTCTTGGAACTTTAACTGTTATTTTCATGAACTCCCCTGGTGCAAAAAGCCTGACTGACACATTTTTCGCGTGGGCCTACGGATTTGAAGTTTTGCCGAAGATAATTCTGGGTTTCACTACCAATCTACTTTTAACGCTGATTGCGGCAAGTTGTGTCTCGGTTTTGGGATTGACCCTGGCCCTCACACGAACTTCTCGATCTCCAGCGCTAACTCCCTTTCGCATTTTGGCCACAATTTATGTTGATGTATTTCGCGGTGTTCCAATGTTGCTTGTGATTTTGCTCGTTGGCTTTGGCATCCCGGCCCTGCGCCTGCGCGCTCTTCCAAGCAATGTAATGATTCTGGGCACCGCTGCAGTGGTAATTACTTATTCTGCCTACGTAGCCGAAGTCCTGCGCAGCGGAATTTTGACGGTTCATCCCAGTCAGCGCGCAGCCGCGCGATCGCTAGGTCTAACCAACTTCCAGACCTTACGCCATGTGGTTTTGCCACAGGCTTTGCGCCGAGTTACTCCTCCCCTGCTTAATGATTTAGTTTCCCTCATAAAAGATACGGGTTTGGTCTCGATCTTGGGCGTAACTGATGCGATCCGAGCCGCCCAAATCTCAAGTAGCCGCAGCTTTAATTACACTCCATATGTAATGGCGGCCCTTTTATTTCTTTTGGTAACCATTCCATTAACTCGCTTTACCGATCGTACAATGCGCCGGGCAATCGAGCGCCAAAACGCGCAAGGCATGGCATGACAATTCCAGTTCTATCACT
>JANXME010000306.1 GCA_025354785.1 Actinomycetes bacterium
GGGTTGGCAAAGTGCTCTTCTAACAGCTCTGCTTCAACTGTTGATCGATTGTCCTGCCAGGTAAGTACAGGTCTAACCGCTACACCTTCCTCATCGACACATACGACAGAAGGGGTGTGCCCGGAAAGGCCCACGGCGACAACGCGTCTAATTAATTCTTGGTTCTCCTCAGAGATTTTGCGCAAACCAGTTAGATAATCCGTCGCCGCTTGCTCTGCCCAGCCGAGTTCAAGGCTTTTGGTAGCGTGTTTGACTTCGGCGCGATGCAATATCTCACCGTCAACGCCAATGAAAAGTACTTTGACTGAAGAAGTTCCGACATCGACACCTAGAACTATCCCTTTATCCAAGCCGACTCCAACGAACCAACGCATCATCTCTCTTGTTAATCCCAGGTTGAAGTGCGGTTCCTAGCCCCGGACCAGTAGGTGGCTCCAAAAACCCCTTTTCATACTTTGGAAGTACCGTCACCATCTCCGAATACCAACCGAAGTAAAAGTTTCGTACCATTTCTTGTAACTCGACATTCGGGTATGTGACCCCTAGATGCGTGCCAACGGTTAACACGACTGGACCTGTGCAATCGTGAGGAGCAACGGGAACGCCATAAGTTGAGGCCAGAGAAATAACTTTACTTGCTTCGCTAATACCTCCTACCCATCCGGGATCCAGCATGAGATGGTCCACTGCGCGCGAGGAGAGAAGTCGATGATGGTCCCAGCGCGTGCCTGTGGTTTCGCCCACTGTCAGCGGCGAGTTAATAGAATTCCTAAATCTAATTAGCGCATCGGTGCTCTCATGGCGGAATGGATCTTCAATCCAAAATGGAGAATATTCCTCAACCGCATTTGCGATGATGGTTGCGGCTGGAACTGACCAGAGAGAATGCATCTCCAACATGATGTCGAAGTTCTCTCCTGCGGCTTGCCTAGCGCGGCGAAATATATCGAGTGGTTCGGCCAGGTCTTCCCTAAAAATGGTTTGTCCACCAGATTTCATCGCCGCCTCATCGAAGGGCCAAATCTTCATGGCTGTCATACCCATCGACTTTAGGCTCTCTACAAGTTCCTCGGGGTGGTTAAGGGCGGCGAAAAGATCTTCATATTCGTTATCGGTTACTACGCCGAGTTGGGCTTTTCGATTTCTATCTATATTGGAAGAGCCCTTGGCGTACCCCGATCCGGCGCATGTGTTGTAGGCGCGAATCTTGTCACGGACTTTGCCACCAAGGAGTTGATAAATTGGCTGTCCAGTGGCCTGTCCTAGTAAATCCCATAGCGCTATATCGACCGAGGAGGCCGCTCGTACGGCAATTGAGGATCCCCCAAATCCAATGAAATCCTGGTGCAGCGTCTCATGCATCGCGTTGATATTGAGTGGGTCCTTGCCAAGTAATCTAGGAGCGACGCTTTCATGAATAAAAGTTTCAACGGTCTCTACGCCAACACAGTTTTCGCCAAGTCCAATTAACCCCTCGTCGGTGTGAATTTGTAGGAAGAGAATTGCGGGAAATTCTCGCAATCGAATTGTCTCTAGCGCCGTGACTTTCATGGATCTCCTTAAAAAAATGGCGTATTTCTAAAGCGAAAGTGGTTGCCTTAATTGTCTATTGTTGACGATTCTAGAAAATAGGTCAAGAGGGGAACAGAGATTGATGGGGGACAAGTACGGAGAAAAACAATCTGTAACAGTATTTGCTACTTGCTAGAGATGTCTTTTGGTCCTTCTTTAAAGTGAGAAGAGATCCTCGCCAATCCGCCCTCGATGTGAGAGTTGATTAAAGTTTTGGCCTTCTTAGTCTGCTTTGTCCGGATTACTTCGACGATTTTGCGATGGTCGGGTCCCCAAGCCGGTAGATATGCCTTATTTATTTTGATATCTGATGACCATGTATAAACCAAAAGGGCATGTATTTGAGAACGCAAAACTTCCCAAGTCCTATTTAATCTGTCGTGGTGGGCCGATGCAAATAGCGCGGAATGAAATTCCAAATCAAATTGACTTATCTTTTTTCTAGTTCGCTGTTTATCAGTTAATTTGGAGAATCTAGTCAATATCTCTTCCATCGCGTCCAGATCTGCAGCTGTGGCATTTTTACAGGCCCACTCAATTGCGAGAATTTCCATGGCGCTGCGCATGGAATAAATCTCTTCGATATCAGTTTCAGTCCAGGAAGCGACTCGCGCGCCTTTATGACGTTCAATCGTTACCAGCCCTTCTCGCTCTAAGCGCATTAGGGCTTCACGAACGGGACCGCGGGAAACGCCCAATTGAATAGCAAGACCATCTTCGGCGATTCTGATGCCGGGTTCTAAATCGTGGGAGAGAATCGCATCTCTTAAATCATCGGTTACAACATCGGATAGGACCCGCCTTGAAGCCAGCGCCAATCCATTTGACTTTACGACCATGGCTCTCTCTCCTGCCAAAACTGTTGTTTGTTAACTACAGCAACAACTCTGTTGTTTGTTAACTGCGGCAATCATACTGTTGTTTGTTAACAACAATCCTTTGGAGAGTGCGCTATTGATTAAGAAATGGAGATCGTTGCCGAGGGGCTAGCCCTCAATCAGGTCCAGTGCAGGACCAGTTCAGGAACTAGTAGCTACCCAACGTTCCGCCAGCGTTATACACGAGATTCCCGCCATCTACGGGCAGGATTGAGCCTGTAATCATGGCGGCAGCACCACTTGCCAGGAAGTGAACTGCGGCAGCAATGTCTTCTGGCTCAGCGACGCGGCCAAGAGGAATACCACGTAATAGAATATCCATTAGCGGCTTTGCCTCTTCCCCTTCGGTCTCGACCCAATGGCGCCACCCGGGAGTGTTTACCGAACAGGGCTGTATGGCATTTACGCGAATATTTGATTTTGCCCACTCGATGGCGAGCTCGCGGGTAAATTGATTAACCCCGCCCTTGGCAGTGCTGTAGGCGAAGTTACCGCGACCAATCGCCGAACTTCCAGCGATAGAACTTATATTGACCAGCGCTCCTGGCTTTTTGGCCTTTAGAAGCAACTTTGAGAATTCGCGGGCGCACAAGAAGTACCCCGTCAGACTAACTGCCAGAACGTTATTCCACTCTTCCAAGGTTGTGTCTTGGGGCGGAGTGTGGATTCCAGTTGCTGCGTTATTGACCAAAATATCGGCTTGCCCATAGGTCTTGGCAATGAAATCAAAGTAGGCGATGACGCTCTTTTCATCCCGAGTGTCACAGACCTGGGAAGAGACCTTGATTCCCATCTTCTCCAATTCGGCTTTACCTGTCGCAAGGGTGCCCTCATTGAGATCAGACATCACGATCGTTGCCCCGCTTGAGCCCAACTGGCGACAAACCGCCATACCAATTCCTCCGGCCGCACCCGTCACGGCGACCACCTTGCCTGAGATATCGAAAATTGACGCGCTCACTTTTTCCTCAACTCTCTTAATATTTATTTAGACCCGCATGGATCTAATAAGCCATTACCGCTTTCACAGCCTTCATAACCGCGGCCACTGTTGGAATTGCCGCATCTGCCATCGCTGGGTTTGCACTTATAGGAGCACGGGCGCCACCAACACGAACGATTGGACCCTTAAGCGCGCTGAAATTTCGCTCTGTTGCCGTTGCTGCAATTTCGCCGGTTATGGAACCAAAGGTTGGCGCCTCATCCATAACTACTACGCGGCCATACTTTTTCACTGCGTTATTGATGGCCTCTTCATCTAGTGGATAAAGAGTCCTTAGATCGATGATTTCCACCGATACTCCTTCTGCGGCCAACGCCTCCGCGGCTTTGTGCGCGGTAACGATGGAGTATCCATAAGTAATAATCGCTGCATCGGTTCCGCTTCGCACACTTTTGGCTTTGCCAAATGGAACAAAGTAATTTTCGTCGCCGATCTCCCCGCGCACGCCGGAAAGCTTTTTGTGCATCAAGAAAATAACGGGATCCTCTGCACGCAGGGCGGTCTTTATGAGCCCTTTTACATCGATTGCAGTAGATGGAACAGCTACCGAAAGCCCCGGAGTTGAAGCAAAAAGGGCCTCCAGTGAATTGCAATGATGTGCCCCACCTAGGGCTACCCCTGAAGTGGCACGAATGACCAGTGGAACCTTGCCATTGAACATGAAGCGGATCTTCGCGGCCTGATTGAGGATTTCATCCATGGCACCGAATGCGAAATCGATAAAGTTCAAATCAACGATTGGGTGGCAGCCGTACATTGCAGCCCCAACGCCTGCTGCAACCATCGCGGCCTCGGAGATCGGCGCATCCTTAACCCGATCAAACCCAAACTCTTGCGCAATTCCCTTGACCTGCGCGAAGTGGCCCCCACGCTCTTGGAGATCAGTACCGAGAATAAAGATCCCAGCGTTTCGTTTCATCTCTTCTCGTACACCAGATTGGAACGCTTCAGAGTAGGAAGGGTTTTGTACCTTCGGGGTTGATGTAGTAGATGTTGTCATAGCTGAACTCCCAACGCGCCTGAATCAATGTCATCATAAATAGTTGAAATATCTGGCTCTGGCGAAGCATCTGCAAATGCCACCGCATCTTCAATCTCGGCACGAACCGATGCGCGCATTTCATCGACCTGGGATTGTGTGGCATAACCGCTAGAGATCACAACTGAAATGAAGTGATCTATAGGATCCTTGGTGGATCTCCATTTATCAATTTCCTCCAGAGTTCGGTATTGGCCCTTTTCGCCGACGTTGTGGCCGTAATAGCGATAGGTCAGTGCATTTATAAAGGTTGGGCCTTCTCCAGCCAAGGCTCGTTCGCGCGCTTCGCTTACATACTTGCGAACTTCGAGAACGTTCATGCCATCAATATTGAAAGCTTTCATTCCGAAACCTTCGGCTCTCTTTGCCAAATCTCCGCCGCCGGTCACGCGACCGACAAAAGTCTCAACTGCATATTGGTTGTTATCCACCACTACAATGAGAGGCAAGTTCCAAATCACCGCCATATTAATGCTCTCCCAGGTTCGTCCGGTATTCATTCCACCATCTCCGATGAATCCGACCGAAACTTTCTTGTCGCCTTTCTGTTGAATCCCAAGGGCGGCTCCCATTGCAATTCCCACGCCCGCGCCTACTATGCCATTGCCGCCAAAGTGTCCCTTGGTGACATCGCCCAGGTGCATGGAGGCTCCGCGGCCGCCCGAAATTCCGGTCGACCGCGTGAATAGCTCAGCCATGATTTCTCTAGAAGTAAATCCTTTGGCAAGAGTGTGATGGTGAGAGCGGTGCGTGGTTGCAATAACATCAAGTGGGGCAAGAGCGGAGAGAACCCCAACCGCAACTGCTTCTTGGCCGGATGAGTTATGCATTCCACCAGAGACTTTTCCGCGCAAGGAAAGTTTGTCCGCAGTCTCTTCAAAATCTCGGATGACCATCATCTGGCGTAAGAGCCCTAACGATGTCTTCTTATCTGGCACGCTCACGCTTCCACCTCACCTGGGGCTAATACGACACACAAGGTATTCCCTGCGGGCACTTCGTCATTTATCGCATATCTGTGGCGACCAAGGACGCCAGCGGTTTCAGCCGGGAGATCCAGCGTGGTTTTGTCAGTTTCAATAACGGCCACAACTTCACCAACGCTTACGCTATCTCCTGGCCGTTTTAGCCATTCCAGCAAGACGGCGTTATCCATTGCCATTCCAAGAGCTGGTACGAAAATCTCTTCCATCCGATCCTCCGGTCACCTTCTAATCGTTTTTGTTAAATTTCTTGGCTACTTATGTTTAATTTTTAATTAAATGGTCCTGCCGCAAATT
Organism: Actinomycetes bacterium; assembly: GCA_025354785.1. GTDB lineage: Bacteria > Actinomycetota > Actinomycetes > Nanopelagicales > Nanopelagicaceae > QYPT01. The sequence goes on from JANXME010000306.1 coordinate 5,773, forward strand.
GGCCAAATTCGACCTTTTCACCCTTAATAAAGGCGAAAACATCTCTCACTCCCCACTCCACCAAACGTGGGCCTGAACTCTGCGAGTACCAAGCCATATGCGGCGAAATTAGTAGGTTCATTGTCCTTCGCAAAACAGAATCAAGTGGAAGAGGTTCTTTTTCAAATACATCTAAGCCTGCACCATCTAGGTGTCCGCTCTCCAACGCTTCAACGAGGGCCTCTTCATCGATCAAGCCACCACGAGAGACGTTTACTAGAATTGAGCCCTTTGGCATTAGAGCCAACTCTCGCTTGCCAATTATGTGATGGGTAGATGGCATGTAGGGCGCATGCAAACTTATAAATTTACATTTCTCTAGAAGTTCATCCAAGTTGCTGACCATGGTTACGCCAGGGATCGGTTGCGTGACCATAGGATCGTAGCCGATAACTTCCTTAACAAAAGGTTGCATTTTTTCAATGAAATTTCTGCCGATACGTCCGCACCCAATGACGCCAAGGGAGGAGTCTTGCAGTGAAGCCACCTCTGCAATTTGTATTGCCTGGATCCATTCACCATTCCTCGTTGTATTTGTTGCTTGCCATATTCCGCGGTGCAGGGTCATCATCATGGCGACGGCATGATTGGCGACTTCGTTTAACGCGTACATAGGTTGGAAAATCACGGGGATCTTGAATTCCTTGGCGGCCACTAGATCAATGCTGTCTAGTCCCACTCCCAGGCGACCCAAGACCTTTACCGTTTCTGGCAACCGCGAAAACTTTTCGGCCGTCATTTTATGCAAACTCACCATTACAGCATCGCAACCAGCGCTGGTCGCCGCGATTTCATCTGCAGTCTCGACAGGACCGAAAACCAGCTCGATTCCCAATTTGTCGGCGATGGAAGTTGCCCAGGTGCGATCTCCCAGAGATCCCTCGGCGATCGCTATTTTCACACCACTCATTGAACCTCCGTAAGCTGACCTGGCTGAGAGGTTTACTGTATACAATTAACCCTCTTAGCGGTAGTGTTCCTTCGAGTTCTTTTCATACCTGTTAAGCGAGGATTATCAATGAAATTGCCGCTGCCTATGCCTGGAAAAGTTATCGCCGTTGGGCTTAACTACAAGGATCATGCCGCCGAGGCCGGTGTCCCACTTCCCGAATCCCCGGTTTTATTCACTAAATTCACTACATCGCTGATACCCAATGGCGCCCAAATTGTGCGCCCCAAAGGGGTCACTCAGCTCGATTGGGAAGCTGAATTTGCAGTGGTAATTGGAAGGCGTGCCAGCCGGGTTTCCGAAGCTGACGCGATGGATTATGTAGGTGGCTATACCTGCATGAACGATGTCACCGATCGGGAGGCGCAAGCCAAAGACGGCCAATGGGTGCGCAGTAAGTCATATGACACCTTCGGACCTATTGGTCCAGTCATCGTTCCCGCTAGCGACATTGCCGACCCGCATAACTTGAAGATCGAAGCACGGTTAAATGGCAAGACGATGCAGTCGAGCAATACTAAGAACTTGATTTTCAATGTTCCCTATCTCATCGCCTATATAAGTCGAACGATTACCCTTGAGGCTGGCGATGTAATCACTACCGGCACTCCCCACGGTGTTGGCACTTTCTGGAAACCGCCGATTTTTATGCAGCCGGGCGATGAGATTGAGATTGAGATAGAGAAAATTGGCATTCTCCGAAATACAGTCGTCGCGGAATAGCGTGGAGTAACCATGAGTTATCCAAATTCTGAACGTAAGTTGGCCTTCATAACCGGTGCTGCTGGAGGCATTGGCTTTGCCACAGCAGAGCACCTGGCCAAAGATGGTTACGATCTCTTTCTTGTTGATTTCAATGCAGAATTGCTTGAGAAAGCCAAACAAGCGTTAGGAAAATACGGAGTAATTATTGACTCTGTGGTTCTTGATTTGGCTGACTCAGAGAATCTTTTGGCCGTCTTGACTAAACGGCTTGAAACTATGGAGGTTGATGCCCTAGTCAATAATGCCGGCATTGGTTTCGCCAGAACGGTAGAGCAGACCACGCTAGATGAGTGGGATCGAACTTTTGACGTGAACATTAAGGCCACTTTCATCACTTGCAAACTTATTGTTCCGCAAATGATTGCCCGTGGCGGCGGTGCGATAGTTAATGTCGCCTCCGCTGGCGCCATGGTTGGCTTGAAGAATCGCGTTGCATATGCCTCCTCTAAAGCCGCGGTAGTAGGTCTAACTCGCTGCATCTGTGCCGATCACGCGGCGCAGGGAATTCGTATTAATGCCATGGCCCCAGGAACCGTTGATTCACCTTGGATTGGCAAGATTCTCGCCGATTCCGACGATCCCGTTGCCACGCGGAAAATGATGGAATCTAGACAGTTAGATGGCCAGATGGGCACGCCAGCAGAGGTCGCAAATGGCATCGCCTTTCTCTTAAGCCCGGAAGGTCGTTTTGTAAATGGATCGGTTTTCACCATGGATTCGGGGTATACAGCAGTATGAGTTCGGGAGTAATAGCTGTAGTCCGAACTGACAATCCGGAATACGCGCTAACGCTTGGCAGAGGTTTTAATGAAACTGCTGTAGACGCTATTGAAATTACGATGACCGTTCCCGACGCGCTTGACGTTATAGAGCGCTTGATTGGGGAAGGCGTGAAGCGGGTGGGCGGGGGCACTGTACGCACCGTGGAGCAGGTCCGCCGGCTTGCAAAGATCGGCGCCAGTTTTGTGGTTTCGCCAAATCTGGATGAAAAGATCGTGAAGGAAGCGGTCAACCTAGGTATTCCGGTTACGCCTGGAACTATGACGCCATCGGAGATGGTTCAGGCTCTCCAGTGGGGCGCTACCAGCCAAAAAATTTTTCCCATTGGGGCAATCGGAGGAATCAGTTTTGTAAAAAGCGTGTTGGAACCGCTGCCAGATCTCTCTCTTGTAATTTCGGGCGGCCTGCAACCTCATGAAGTAAAGTCCTATTTAGACCTTGGCTGCGTTGGCGTCTGCTTAGGTGGAGCTTTGTGGCGAATGGAAGATGTAGTTGGCGCAGATATCTCAAAGGTGCGTGCCTTTGCCGACCAGGCGCTGGTGCAAGTCGCGCTAGGGGATAAGGCAGGATGAAATTCGCAGTTATCGTGATCTTTAGAGTTGCCGAACAGAGGGCTGAAGAATTCAAGAAGGCGCTGCGATTTCATAGTGAAAATACATGGCGTGAAGTTGGATCAATTAAGTTTGTGAGTTATGTGGATGAAATCGATCCATTAACTTTCTATCTTTATGAGTTATACGAAAACCGCACGGCGTTCGAGGCCCACACAAAAACAGATTACATATTGGAATTTCGCGACATGGTTACTCCGCTGCTTAGAGAACCAGCCGTAATCTACCGGGGAGTCCCCGTCTTCAACGATGAGCGCTCGCCAAAGGGCGATATCTAACCCCTTTTTCGCTTAGAGCGCTCTTCCAGGTATGGAGGAGATTAACTTTTTCGTGTACTCCTCTTTTGGATTATTGAAAACTTCTTCAGTATCGCCAGATTCGACGAACACGCCATCTTTCATGACGTAGACGTAGTCTGAGAGGTAGCGAATTACACCTAAATCGTGGGAGACGAGAACTATTGAAAGACCACTCTTGATCAAGTCGTTGAAGAGGCCAAGCAACTGTGACTGCGCGCTCTGATCGATCGCAGAAGTTGGCTCGTCTGCGATCAAGACCGCTGGCTGAGCAGATAGGGCACGTGCAACGCTAGCGCGCTGACGCTGCCCGCCAGAGAGTGAGCGCGGATATTTGAAGGCGTCGGCGCCACTTATCCCCATGCTTTCCAGAAGTTTGATCGCCGCAGCAATTGCAGACTTCTTATCCATTTCTTGGTGTTGGGTAATTGCTTCGGCAATTGCTTTTACAATTCTCATACGTGGATTAAGGCTCCCATAAGGATCTTGAAAGACCATCTGTACTTCTTTGCGCAGCGCGCCTTGGTAGGTCTGTTTCCCATTTTGAATTGGCTGGTTCAGATATGTTACCGAGCCGCCGGTGGGAAGCTGCAAACCCGAAAGCACTCGTGCAAAGGTGGACTTGCCGCTTCCAGATTCTCCAACAATGCCAACGGTTTTGCCTCTAGGCAATTGAAAATTAACGTGATCAACTGCCTTGATTTGCTGACCGAAAGATTCGAAAGTTACGCTGACATCGGTAGCTTCTAGTATGTTCATTTTCTTTTCTCTCACTTGTCCAGTTCGTTGTAACGCAGGCAGGTTGAGAATTGACCGGGACCGGTAGGAAGTATTGGCATTGTTTGCGGCACTCGGCAGGCTTCTTGAACAAAATCGCAACGATCGGCAAATCGACACCCTGCGGGCCAATTTCCAACAGTTGGCGCTTGGCCGTTGATAGTAGTTAGTTGTCCCTTTGGCTCCACCAGGTCGATCCGGGAGTTATAAAGGGCGCGGGTATATGGATGTTTAGCGTCTGTGATCTGCTTGGAAGCAATTCTCTCTACTGTGGAGCCAGCGTGCATAACAACGATGTTGTCACATATTTGGTTAACCAAGGGCAGGTCATGGGAGACCAAAATTATCGAAGTATTAAATTCGGATCTAATGTCTAGCAACAATCGCATGATTTCGGCTTGGACCGTTACATCTAATCCAGTTGTTGGCTCATCGGCAACGATCAATTGCGGTCGCTGAGCAATGGCGCAAGCAATCATGACTCTTTGCTTCATGCCACCGGAAAGTTCGTGTTGATATTGATGCATCACAACTTCGGGGCGGCGAATTTGAACAATATTAAGGAGCTCAATCGCACGCTCATTTACTTTATCTTTTGGGAAGCTCTTATCCTGCATAATCGCCTCTACCAATTGCGCACCAATTGTCATTACCGGGTTTGGACCAGCCAATGCGCTCTGTGGAACATAGCCAATTCGCTTGCCACGAATTTCAGTCCACGCGTTCCCCTTGGCGGCCACCAGGTCAATGCCATCAAAAGTTAATTGGCCCGCTGCGATATATGCCCCCCGGCGATGCAGCGTGCCAACAAGTGAGCGACAGAGCATTGTTTTTCCAGATCCTGATTCGCCGATGAGACCGATGATTTCGCCGAGATGAATATCAAAAGTTGCGGTGTCGACAATGGCTAACCGCTTTGCGCGGGTGAGGCGCACATCAATTTTTATGCCATCTATTACAACTAGGGGCTGCGACGACATTTAAATCCCACGATCTCTACGAGAAAGTCCTTCAACGATGAAGGAAAGAGAGACTGCCGCCCAGCAAAGCGCTAGTCCAGGAAAGATTACTAACCACCATGCTTGGCCGATAAAAATGCGACCATCGGCGATCATGGATCCCCATTCAGCAATTGGCGGTCTGGCTCCAAGTCCTAGGAATGAAAGACCAGCGACAACGGTAATAACCAAGATGAAATCGCTAAGTGCGTAGGCGATGGTCTCTGAAGAAACATTTGGCGCAATGTGCTTGATCACGATCCGCCATTTTGGATAGCCCAAAGTTCTAGCGGCCTCAATGTAATTTTGCTGAGATACAACTATCGCCTTGGTCCGCGAAATTCTGGCATACCGAGCCCAATTCGTTACCGAAAGAATAATCACCACGCTGCGTAGTCCAGGTCCGAGGAAAGTCAGAGCCGCGATTGCAATGATTAGTAGCGGGAAGGCATTTATGCCATCAATTATGGAGCCGATCAAACTCAAGAAATATCGATTTCGCGCCAAGCTCAGCAGGATTCCGACGATAGTTCCAATTATCAGCGGAATGCTCACGCCTAAAAAGGCGATACTTAGATCTACGCCGACCGCCGAAAATACGCGCACCACCATATCTCGTCCCAGTTGATCTAAACCAAAGGGATATTTAAATGATGGGGGAGCAAAAGGTTCGCCAACAAAGGCATCAGAGCGTGTACTAAAAAGTTTCACCAAAATCCCAAGGAAGATAAGTATTGACATCATCACTACGCCAACCGTGATGCCGACCCCACCTGGCTGTGCGATCCAGGCCCTGAAGCGGTGAGACAAACTCTTCAGTTTCATATCTTTACCCGGCGATCCAGTAGGTAGGCAATGAGGTCCCCCATGAAGCTTAAAAAGACAGTTATTACGCCAAAATAGAGAAGAATCCCTTGGACGAGCGGGTAGTCGCTATTTAGAACGGCCCCAACTAACTCTCTACCAATTCCAGGCAGCGAGAAGATGGTTTCCAGAATCACCGTGGCGCCGAGCATCGTTCCCATCATGTAAGAAAGCAGAACGACCGTAGGCGCAAGCGAGGGCTTCAAGATGTAAAACCAAAAGAATCGACGGCGTCCAACACCGCGAATAATTCCAGTTTCTACGAACTCTTCATCTTTGGTTTCCACGACAGAGCTGTAAAGCACTCGGGAGATTACCGATGTCATGATCAGGGTATTGACCGCTACGGGCAGCCATAAAAAACGCAGATTCTGGGGAAATGCTGTGTCATAGCCAAAAACCGGGGCCCAGTTGTGTCTGACTGAGAAGAAGATAATGCCGACCATCGCGATAAAGAAGTTAGGGGTAGCAAGCAAAATCGCAGTAATGCTGCGGAAAGTGTAAACAACAGGGCCCTTTCCGGACCAACCAATAAAGGTTCCGATTGGAATTGAAAATAGCAACGCGCAAAAAGTTGAAAGCATTATTAAGTAGATGGTCAAAGGCAAAGTGCGATTAATAATGTCAATTACTTTCACGCCCGTTTGTAGTGAATCTCCTAAATTTCCGTGAAGCAATTCATTTAGGTAAGAATAGAATTGTGATACGGGATTACCGCCGAGGTGAAGTTGTTTTCGTAACGCTTCGATTGCTTCAGGCTCTGCTCCAGCGCCTAATTTGGCGGAAGCTGGATCTCCAGGCGCGATACGGATAAGGGTGAAGGAGAGAACCATTACCCAAAAAGCCACAGAAATCGCGCGGAACAGCCGCCCCAAGATCTTGCGCGAGAGTTGGTTCCCTTTTTTCACGAAGAATTCTCTCCTCTCGGGGCTTTTTAGATTAGTTGTGGGATGGAGTCTAGAAATGTGAATTATTGATGCTTATTAGAAAGGTAAACAAGATAACTCTGCAGTTATCTTGTTTACCTTCCCGTCAGCTCTCTAAATCGGTTGAATTAGAGAGCCCCCTTGAATTGAGTAGATGGTTATTAGCTCGTTGCTAATCCGGGGTTCGTAGCAATTACAAACTCCAACTGTCCTGGCATCAAAGCCTGTACTAGGCCATCTGCGATGGTGCTGCCAGAGAGATAGAAACGAGTTCCTACTGGAATGAAGGTCGAAAGATCCCAAGCGATCTTTTCTACCGCCGCGAGCTTGGTCTTGATTGTCACTGTATCTTTAACAGAGGATGCATCAGTAAGTAATTGGCCTGATTCAACCAGTAGATCGTCAGGGACGTTGGCATTATTTGCCCATACGCCGCCCTTCTTGAACCAGTTGCTCAACTGCAGAATTGGGGTTGCGGCGTTATTGCCGAACCACATCATTCCCCAGTCTTTGCGGTTGATGTATGCCGAGATTGCGGTATCAGGGGTAACCATGTTGATGGTTACTTTGATACCCACGACAGCCAAGTTCTCCTTGATGATCTGCACTGCGTCTTGCCAGAGCACGCGGTTTGGAACATCTAAGGTGACGTTGAATCCCTTTGCATATCCTGCTGCTTTGAGCAGAACACGCGCGGCGGCGGTATCTCGTTGACCGCTCTTTGGAAGTGAGCAGAGATAGTACTTGTTGTTACCGTTGAACTGCATACCGCAGTTGGTACCTCCAAGACCACCAAAAGCCACCTTCATAATCTGCTCGCGGTTAATTGCTAGAGAGATTGCTTGGCGTACTCGAGCATCCTTTAGCGCCTTATTTGGCTGTAGAGGTCCCATATTGAAGGCGATCATGAACGTGCCGGAGTCTTTAGCGGCTCCAACTCGGTACTTGGTCTTATCCCACTTTTGAGTAGCAGTTGATAATGGAAGTTCCATTATGTAATCAACGCTGCCATTTTGGAATGCGGCAAGACGTGAGTTGGCATCAGGAATGGTGACAACACGCAATTCCTTGGTAACAGGCACACCCCAATAATTTGGATTAGCGACAACTACGAAGAGATCGGTACCTGGTGAGAAGGTCTTAACCATCATCGGTCCAGCGCTAACTGGGTTCTTAAAGTATTCCTTCGCCTTTTCCGGTGTATCAGTCTTGCTGGCAGGGTGAATACCCATAAATTCTTCCGCAAGAGCGAAGTGGAAATCAGGATAAGGAGTCTTTAGTGTCCAGACGAGAGTGTGATCGCCCTTGGCAACTACGTTATCTACCTTGTCGATGTATGAAACTGATTGCTTAGAGGCAATCCATCGTTGGTATTGATTAACAGCATCAGCAGCAACCAGTGGAGTTCCATCTGAGTACTTAATTGTGCGAAGAGTCTGTGTATAAGTAAGTCCGTCATCAGAAACGGTCTCTGCGGTCACCAAGTCAGCAGCTGGAAAACCGTTTGCTGCGAAGCGATAGAGCTGACCTTGAACGATGTAAGCCATTTGGCTTTCGGTATATCCACCGACTGGATTCAACTTGTCCAGAGTAGATACACGGTGCAGGGCTCCGTAGGTGATGGAATCACAAGAAGCCTTGGAAGGAGTGGATTTAAGATTGCAGTTAGATCCGCCACCAGCTTGGGCAGCAGGCGCGGCGATAAAACCGGTCAGGGATATGGCCAGAGCCGCTCCCAGAGCAACCAGTCTCTTGTTTCTATTTTTGATCATACGGTGCGTGCCTCTCATTTTGTTCGGTTCCTGTGAATGGTTAACCGTTTACAAAACACTACCTTGAAGTGACTCAGGACACAATGAATTAAGCCCAAAATCCTTCGATTTCCTCATTTCATTTTCGTTATAAACCAGCCCCTGGGTGACGAAACGTTACGAGGTTGGCCAATTTTGATATTTTTGGGCACCGGGAGCTAGAAATTGGCAGATCCTGGTTGCAGCCCAAGGTCTGCAGGTAGAAGTGCCAGGACCTAGTAAATCCGTCCAATACCTTGAAAGTACTGCAAAGCCCCATTTTCGATGTGAACCAGATTTAAGCAGCCTGCGCCGGCCTGCCGATCGATCAATGAGTCGCCGTGCAGGCTCGTTCCAGCGCTTCCAAAGCACAATGAGTCCCGAGCAGAAAGGGCTGAACGCACCCTCCCTGACGCATAAGCTTTCTTATTTTTCATCTCTAGCCTCCTTTAACTTTCGAATTAATTTCTGGCCAAAGTAAAATCGCCACTGACAGTTTTTGCTTCAATATCTACAGAGCCCAGATTTTCCTCCGCGGCCACTGCCTCGGAGTTGAGGGAAATCTCGGAGGTCAAATCCCCACTCATGCTGCTGCCATCGACTGTAATTTCCAGATCGGGGGCAACATGGACGCTGATATCCCCACTAATACTCTTTAAGGAGTAGCGGCATCCGGTAAATGTGCGAGCAGTGATGTCCCCCGATACCGTTCTCAAATTGGCGTGAGAGCTGGGATTTTTCAATATTGAGATATCGCCAGATACCGTGCTCACTTCGATAGAGATAATTGGAACATCCACCAGTACATCCCCCGAGACTGATCTGATGGTGAGTTCGCTGGCTTTAGGAAGCCGCATAATAATTTCTAAGCCGCCAGAGTTGCTATTAAATAGAGCTTTAAATCCGCTTGGACGTCTTTCGGCCCGAATCTTTATAGTGCGCTCACTAACGGTGACCGATATTGAATCTCCTAACTCTTTGGCCCTCTCCGTCGTAGCCAGAATTTCCAAGTGCGCTCTCGCATCCAAAGATTCGACGATGGTGATATCGGTTGATACAGCCTCGATGGAGATCAGTGGTGAGGCAATATCAAAGGATTCTGCTCTTACTAAGAATTGTTTGGTTGTATTCATTTCAACTTCTTCCCTTTCCTTTGAGTTCTCTACCGCCGATTGAGACTGCAAAACTGCCGCGCTCGCTGGCCTTTAGGAGCCAGGAATTGAGTGAGATTCCTTCTTTTGTAGCCGCTGTCTCGATTCGGGACTTGAGGTCCTCAGGCAGCCGTAGCGTGATGCGGGCGCTTAGCTCAGTGGGTGCTTCCTTCGGAAGTGAATCATCGGGCAGGTAAACCAGCTCAATTTCATCCCCATTTAGCCGAGCTTCGATGCTTGCCCCCGGGAGTTGGCTCTTCAGATCGCCCACAACCTCGGAGAGGGCCTCTAAGAGTCTGGTGCTCAAAACCGGTCCTAAGGCAGGAATTAAGCGTGAAACAGAGCTTTCTAACTCTGTTCCGCCTAATTTGGCCAGAGTCTGAAGATCTGAGGCGAGCCGTTCGACGAACAATGACATTTTCATAGTGTCATTGTGACAGCATAATGGCACTGATATCAAGTCAGCGTGGAGTTCAATTTGGACGATCTTTAGAGCCCAGATGTCTCTCTTCTCAGGTTGGATGGGTTATGTGACTACATCTAGGAGCGCCGGAGGAAAAAACTCTGCGCTCGTTGGCGCACTTGTGCGCCACCAAATTGAAAAAAAGGAACTTGCCTTCACGCCAGAACAAGAGTTAGCCATCGCCCACCGCGGGGGCGCCTTAATATTGCGGGGCGGACCTGGCACGGGCAAAACTTCGGTAATTGTCGAGGCTGCCATTTCGCGGATTTCCCAGGGTGCAGATCCCAATTCCATCTTGATGATCACTTACGGGCGAGAGGGCGCCTCGGAATTGCGCGATGCCGTTGCCCTTCATACCTCTGCAGTAATGAAGGAACCGATTGCCCGAACTTTTCATTCATTGGCATTCTCAATCTTGAAGATGAAATCGCGCCCCGAAGATGCTGAGCCAATATTGATGTCAGGTCCAGAGCAAGATTTTTTTATCCGCCAACTGCTTGAGGGCGATCTTGAAATGGGCGCAACATATTGGCCCAGTGAATTAATTGATGCAGATGCTCCGGCCATTGCAACTCGGGGATTTGCGCGCGAGTTGCGCGACCTGATTCTGCGCGCAGCCGAGCGAGATCTGTCTCCACAAGATTTGTCTCAGATGGCCATGGAGCACGGGGAGAAATATTGGCAAGCCAGTGCCCGGTTCTGGAACGGCTATTTAGAAGCTCTCTACTTGCAAGAGAGTTCTGCTGGAGATGCAAAACGAAAAATTGATCCCAGTCAAATTGTCATCGAAGCCTTTCATCACCTGCGCAACAATCCAGATTTGGCGGCACAGTTGCGCGGAAGGTTTACGACAATTTTGGTCGACGAATTTCAAGAAAGTGACCCTGCGCAGCGAAAACTTCTTCGCGAACTCGCAGGCGCAGATCTAGTCTTAGCCGTTGATAAGCAGAGCGCGGTTGGCCGTTTTCGCGGTGCCGACCCCGATGCGCTAGAGACAGAATTGGAGCGTTATTTACAGACAGGTAGTGAAATATCGCTGCGCGAATGTTTTCGTAGCGTTCCGGCAATTTTTAACATCGGCTCAATAGTCGCTTCCAAATTTCCAGATCCGAAAATTGCCTCCTCGCGGATTTGCGGCGTGATTGCCTCCGCTACCGATCAGGCTCCAATTGCAGCCACTTTGCGCTCTGAAAGTGAAGAAGCCCAGTTCATTGCTTATCAGTTTCGCCGGGCCCATCTCATGCAGAACCTGCCTTGGTCGCAGATGGCAGTTATTTTGCGCGCTCCCGGAGCGCAAGCGGGCGCGTTGCGCCGTGCCTTTGTGCAATCAGGAATTCCCGTGGCTTCCCAAGTTGAAGCCCTTTCCGGTAATTCCGCGATTGCCCCACTTCTACTTTTGGCCGAAATTTCTCTTGGTCTCAAAGAGTTAACCGCTACAGTCTGCGAGGCGTTGCTCTTGAGTGAGTTTGGTGGAGCCGATTCGATCTCCTTGCGTCGTTTAAAGAGAGCGCTATTGGCGTCTCGCGGTGGAGAAGATCGACGTTCTGGTGCGCAACTTTTAGCAAATGCTATTGAAACGGGGGAAGTGGAGCTAGACGGGGCTGGTGCAATTTTGCGCATTCATGCCCTGTTGGAAAGTGCCAAGAAAATTTTGCGGCGTCGCAGCGCACAAGGAGAAGATTTACTCTGGGAGATTTGGAGCCAAGCGCAAACAAGCACTGGCGAAAAGCTAAGTGAAAATTGGCAGCGTCAAGCGTTGCGCGGAGGATCACATGGCGCCGCAGCGGATCGGGATTTGGATGCCATGATGCAACTATTTGAATCCGCTCGGCGCTTTGCCGAAAGATTTCCATTTGCCCGGCCCGAAAGTTTTATTCGTCAGATTTCTCAAGAACAAATTTTGGGCGATGTCATTACTGCTAAAGGGCAACGTCTCGATGTTGTTGAAATTCTTACCGTTCATGCGGCTAAGGGGCGCGAGTGGCAATTAGTGGCCGTTGCAGGTTTGCAAGAGGGAGCGTGGCCAAATCTGCGCCAGCGTGGCTCATTACTCGGTAGCGAGAGGCTAGTTGAAAGAGTTCGTCACGGGTCAGCGCCGTTAAAGGAATTGGACGCTCGAGCGGCAAGTGGGTTGGTAGAGGATGAGCGACGCTTGATTTACGTCGCCGTGACGCGGGCTATGTCCGGATTGATCTTGACCTGTGTTCAGAAAGATGATTTGGAGCCATCAATTTTCTATACGGAAATTTCTGAATTTCTTCAAGAAATATCTGGAGAGAAGCAATCGCTGACCCGAGTGCCGCGTCCCCTTACGGCAAACGCATTGGTCGCCACTTTGCGGGCCGAATTGAGTCGGGCGGATACGGACAAAGTGGAGCTAGATAGCGAAATTAATAGCGAAATTAATAGCGAAATCAGTGGCACAACCAATAGCGCTCTGGAAAACGAGAGAAGCGCCCAGGCCGCGGCGATATTACGCAGGCTCGCAGATGAGGGAATAGCGGTCGCCGATCCTAATTCTTGGTGCGGGGTATTGCCAATCAGTTCTGCCGGCCCAGTTGTGGCCGCCAACCTCCCCGTTTCGGTTTCGCCAAGCAGTAGTGAAAGTTTTACCAATTGTGGTTTGAAATGGTTTCTGGAAAAGAGTGGCGGCAGCGATGGCGATAGCACCGCCCAAGTTCTCGGATCGGCGATTCATGCATTCGCAGCTCTTATGGAGAGCGACAAATCGCTGACGGAGGAAGATTTGGTCGAGAAGTTAACTAGCGCTTGGAATTTGATAAGTCCGGAAAAAGGGTGGGTAAGAGCTTCGCAATTGGTGCGCGCGGTCGAAATGATCCGAAAATTTGTGGCCTATCACTTGAGTTCGCCGCGCGAGATAGTAGGAGTAGAAGCCGCCTTTAGTGTGGAGGTCGGGCGGGCGCGTATTCGAGGCAGCGTTGATCGTTTGGAAGTCACCAGGGATGGGGATCTTTACGTAATTGATTTCAAGACCGGATCAGTTATTCCTTCAATTGCCGATGCGCAAAAAAATATGCAGATGCAGGCCTATCAACTCGCAATTTCAGAAGGGGGTTTTTCACAACTTCATGACAGCCGTATCTCGGCTGGTGCTGAACTTGTATTTCTTGGAAATAAAACTAAAGCTCCCACGATTCGCAGTCAATCCCCAATCGATTTCGAAGAAGTTAAGACCGAGATTGCGCAGATCGCGGATGGCATGAGCGCGAGTAGTTTTTTTGCAAAAATTAATAAGAATTGTGACCGTTGCGGAGTGCGTTCGTCTTGCCCGATTCAAAGTGAAGGTCGGGCGGTGATGGAATGAACGAACCCAATCAGGCAGTAATTAAATATGGCGCTATAGATATTGCTGATGCCCTAAATGAACAGTCCCGTAAAAAGAATCAGTCCTTCCCAATGCCGAAAAAGGAGCAAGTTGCAATTATTGAGGCGCCACTGGAGCCCGCCGTTGTTATTGCAGGTGCGGGTTCGGGTAAGACGGAGACGATGGGCGCGCGAGTTCTATATTTGGTTGCCAACGAAATTGTTAAACCGGAGGAGATTCTCGGCCTTACATTCACCCGTAAAGCCGCCGGAGAGTTAGCCAAAAGAATTCGCTTTCGCCTCAACCAATTAAGAGATGCGGGTTTGGCTCCCAAAAAGAGCGCTTTGGACGCTGCAATTATGACTTATCACTCTTACGCCGGTCGGCTTCTGGGAGAACATGCCATCCGTTGTGGAATCGATGCTGGGCAAGAGCCCATTGGTGAGGCCGTCCTTTGGCAGATGACATCTAACTTGGTGGAAAATTGGCAGGACGAAAATTTCGAGTCGGAGAGCGCACTTAGCACCGTAATAAAAGATGTAATTGGGCTTTCGCAATTAATTCTGGAACACGGAACTACAGCTGAGGAAATAATTGATATCTCTCAGTCAATCCTGGATCAATTGGAAGCACTGGGACCCGCTTCAAATGAGGCGGCACGAAGAATTCACCGGACTCTGAAACAGCGCATGGATATCCTGCCGATGGTCTTCCAACTTCAAGAAAGAAGAAGGAGAGATGGACTTCTCTCTTTCGACGATCAAATGTCAATTGCGGCGACTATCGCCGAAAAGTTCGGTGATGTGGGAGAGATTGAAAGATCTCGTTATCGGGTTGTCTTGCTAGATGAATATCAAGATACTTCGCAATCGCAAGTTCGGATGCTCTCCGCTCTTTTTGGAAATGGCCATCCGGTAATGGCTGTAGGCGATCCGTGTCAGGCGATCTACACCTGGCGTGGAGCGTCTGCGGGAACAATTGGAACATTTGGAAAGGAGTTCCCAAATAAATTAAGGCCCGAGAACCTGCAGTTCTCACTGCCTATGACTTTTCGAAATGACCAGGTAATACTCAATCTTGCCAATGAAATATCGATTCAGATTCGACAGAATAAATCGGTGGTTGTGGATCCTTTGGTCGCGCGCGATGATGCCGGCCCCGGCGAACTCGTTTGCGGCATATTTGAAACGCAAGAAGCAGAAGCAATTGCCATCGCAGAATATTTTGCAAAATTTGCACCTGCTTCGTCGGCGTCAGAGAAAAAGTCTGGCGCCATATTGGTTCGCAAACGCTCTCAAATTCCAGAAATAGAGATCGCTCTTCGTGCCGCTGGAATTGAGTATGAGGTAATTGGCGTTGGCGGCCTGCTGCATGTGGCAGAGGTTGCCGATCTAATATCTATGGCGCGCATAGTTACAGATCCAGATGCCGGATCTGCGTTGATGCGCCACCTCACTGGTCCACGAATTAATTTAGGCGCTGCCGATATTGCAGCCTTAGGCAGATTTTCGCGCTCACTACAGGAGCGCTATCAAAGTCGCTCCGCGGGCTTAATTGCCAAAATTAGCGCTGGAAATCCTCTCCAGGAAGATGCTGATGATCAATTCTCAGGCAGCCTGATTGGCGCCTTAGATGAGATAGAGCAAGCCGATCCCGCCGAATTTTCCAAGATCGGTTTTTCTCGACTCCTAAAGTTCGCCGCGGACCTGCGCCGATTGCGCTCCAGATCTGGAGGCTCCATCAGCGATCTCCTCGCTGAAATTGAAAGTTATCTCTTTTTAGACGTGGAAGTCTTTTTACGCGATCGCTCGCAGACAGGACGTCGCCACTTGGATCGTTTTATCGATGAGGCCTCCAAGTTTTCACGAAGCGGGGCTACGATTCGAGAATTCCTGACTTGGCTAGATATTGCCGCCAAGGAGGAAGGCGGACTTAAGTCAGGCGCACCTGAAATCAATGAAGGCGTGGTTTCGATTCTTACCATTCATATGGCTAAAGGCCTGGAATGGGATGTTGTTGCGATTCCGGGTTTGGCCTCCGGAACATTTCCCAGTGCCAGCCGGGAGAAAGATAATTGGCTCACTAGTGAAAAGCAAATTCCGTTTTCACTTCGTGGCGACAAAGAGGAATTGCCAAAGTTTGATATTTCGCACTGCACATCCCATGCCGAGGTGAAGCGGACCCTGGATGCTTTCGATGACGAATGTGATGCCTTTAAATTAGAAGAAGAAATTCGCCTGGCATATGTGGCGATTACTCGTGCCAAAACAAATCTACTTTGCACCACTTCGCGTTGGCGCGATGGCATCAAACCGGTGGAGCCAAGCGAAATTTATTTGGCCGTCGCGCGCTTGGTAGAGGAGCAGGGTGGGATTCTTCTTCAAGATACTGCCGCGCCAGAGTCGGGGGCGCGCAATCCGCAGGAAGACGAACCAGAAGTCCAACTCTGGCCGCGCGATTGGCTAGGGTCACGACGTGCACAATTTGATGCGGGCGTTGCATCGGTGCGCAATTCCAGGGCGCATTCGCTAGATGATGTGGGCGATGATGTGGGCGAAGAAAGTGTGAGAGATGGCGCGGGAAGTCGCGCCGGAAGAGGCGCGGGAGATATTTCGGAAGTTAACACTTGGATTCAAGATGCGAAGGCGCTGATAAACGAAGTTCAGCAAAGTCAGCGCCGTATCAACGTGGAGCTTCCGGCTCGTCTATCGGTTTCAACTTTGGTCGCACTGGGCCAGAACCCGCAGGAGTTAGCGCTCTCAATTAGGCGCCCGATTCCAAGAGCCCAAGATGAATATTCACGCAGGGGTACGGTTTTTCACCTCTGGATTGAGAAGCACTTCGGGCAGGGAACTCTCTTTGATGATGAAGATCTAGATCCAGTGGATTCATTAGATGCCGACCAGAGGCTAGAGGCTTTGAAAGACAAATGGCTAAGCAGCCAATGGGCAAAGCGCGAACCTTTTGCGGTCGAGGTTCCCTTTGAAACAACTTTGGCAGGGTCGCTCGTCCGCGGTCGCATTGACGCGGTATATCGAGATGGCGAGAATTTTGAGGTGGTTGATTGGAAGACTGGTTCCAAGAAACTTGGTGAGGCAGCAGCCATTCAACTTGCTCTATATCGGTTGGCTTGGGCCCAACTACAAGGAATAGAGATTTCTAAAGTCAGCGCCGCATTTCATTATGTACCGATCAACCTTACCGATCGCCCAGCCGACTTACTCGATAGAGAAGGTCTAATCGCGTTACTTGAAAAATATTGATTTACCTTTTTCAATTCTGAGTTACAATTCCGAGTCACTAATCTGAGCTACGTATCAGAGCGATAATGCTAAGCGGCTAACTTACCTCTATATCAATACTCAACGGCAGATGATCGCTAATTCCGCAGTGAATCGCATCGGAGTGTGAAACATCTTCAGAGGCCACTTTCTGGGAGAGAATAAAATCGATTTGCAAACGAGGCTCCCAGCTTGGAAAGGTCTTCTGTTTAGCTAGAGAATTCCAATTAAATCCTTTAACTAAAAATCCAAAAGGCAAGTTGAGATCCCCCATTAAGATAATTTTTGTTTTGTCTCTAGCGGGTAACTTTTTCACCCAACGCTTTATTTTCAATAATTGGAGAATATTAAAGATCGGGACAAAAGAGAGGTGAGTGTTTATTATTAGCCAGCCATTTTCTAATACGGCAGCTAGCGCGGATCGCGGGTGATCGCGAACGTAGGTTCGTTTCAACTTTCCATTTACGGGCAGCGCCATCAGGACGCCGAATGGGGCGGCAGACAAATCCAAACGATGCCAGGAGTTAACTGCCAATTTGGAAATAAGCCCAATGCCATATCCAGGTAGGGAAACATCCTTTGTAAGTGCCATTTTTTCCGTGACAACCTTCTGGTCGGCAGCGTGGGTGCCACGCCACTTTTCATCGGGGGAGCCGATCACCGAAGGCGCAAATGCCCAATTCGGCGCCCCCAAGAGAGCGGCGATTTCGGCTACCTGATTCCGGTTGCCCGAGCGCTCCAGATAGAAATCCACCTCCTGTAGGCCCAATACGTCTGAGCCTAATTTGCTTACGGAAAGCGCCAGTAAAGGTTGATTTTGCTTGAGAGATGCCGCCTCATCTGGGGGGATGGCAACTCCGTGGAGGAGATTCCAGGAGGTTAAGCGCATAGGGCCATGCTAGTAGCGTTGCCCATCATGGATGACCGGCCAGAATCTTCAATTTCAGCACGAACTGCGGCGGTGGCAACTGGGCCCCTCCAAGATTTGGTTTTGGCCCGTAGCCCCATAGATCGTGCCAGCCAATTGCGGATGGATCCCCAAGCGTTAGAAAGATTGTGGCAGGGGGCAAAAATTGTGATTTTGGTTGGAGATCTATTAAGCGCAAGTGATGCCTCGCTGAATTTCTATTCCGCAGGAGAAATAACTGGACAAGGAGAAAGATTTTTTTTGGGCCAAAACCGGTCAACTGGCGAAAGTTTCTTTGCTTGGCACACCCAGGAGCAAGTAGTGCCAGAAGATCAACTGCGCACCTTGCGACAAGTTGGCGTGCATCTCTCCGATCTTGAAGCGGGATTGGCGGTGCATGCGATTGGGTTGGCACATTGGCATGCGAGCCACCCGTGCTGTTCACGATGTGGAGCCCCGACTAAATCTGATTTCGGTGGTTCGATGCGAATATGCCAAGCAGATCAGAGCCAACATCATCCTCGTACAGATCCGGCAGTAATTGTTCTAGTAAAGGACAAAGAGGATCGATTGTTACTTGGACACCAGCCAGTTTGGCCAGAGAAACGTTTTTCAAATTTCGCAGGATTTGTTGAACCCGGGGAGTCTTTCGAACAATGTGTGGTGCGGGAAGTTGCAGAAGAGTGCGGTGTGATTGTTGAAGATGTTCACTATTTAGGTTCTCAACCATGGCCCTTTCCATCGTCTATCATGATCGCATTTGAGGCGGTTACTGCGGATCCATCTACCGCCAAAGCCGATGGGGAAGAAATATCGGAAATAAAGTGGTTCTCGCGGGCGCAGATGAAGGCTGAAGTATTTAGCGGCGATATCTTGTTGCCTCCGGCGATTAGCGTTTCGCGACGTATGATCGAACATTGGTACGGAGTGGATGCGCGAAAAGATTTAAGTGTCCCCGCTGACCGACATGGTTGGTAGATCATGAGCCAGGATTTTGGCGAAATTCGCGAATTGCGCGCAGAAGAAATCTTGGCCGCGTTAGATGAAGAGCAACGCCAGGTTGCGCTGGCAACAAGTGGACCCGTCTGTGTAATAGCGGGGGCGGGTACCGGAAAAACACGTGCAATTACCCATCGAATCGCCTATGCCAGCGCGATAGGGGTAATGAATCCACAGAAGGTTCTAGCGCTTACTTTCACGGCCCGAGCTGCTGGGGAGATGCGGACACGATTGCGGACGCTAGGAGTCCCCAGCGTTAGCGCTCGCACCATTCACTCTGCGGCACTTCGCCAATTAGTTTTCTTCTGGCCTTCGGTTTTTGGAGGTCGCACTCCTGATCTTTTGACAAGTAAAAGTCGTTTTATTGCAGAAGCGATATCGCGGGCAGGTTTGGTTGATTCACTTCCTGTCTCATCACGGGACTTTCTAAGAGACGTGGCTTCGGAAATTGAGTGGGCGAAAGTTTCAATGATTCATCCCGAAGACTATATGAACGAAACTAAGGGGAGACCAGAACGCAGCCGCGTGAGCGCGGGTCAAGTGGGACAAATTTATTCGGCATACATGTCTTTGTTGCGCCAGGAACATAGTATGGATTTCGAAGATGTACTTTTATTAACAACGGCAATGATCGAGCAAGAGCGCGAAGTGCGTGAACGAATACACGATCAATATCGCTTCTTTACAGTGGATGAATATCAGGATATTTCGCATTTGCAGCAACGGCTTATTAATTCTTGGTTGGGTAATCGTCAAGAACTTTGCGTGGTAGGGGATCCAGCTCAAACTATCTACACATTCGCGGGAGCAACTCCAGTATTCCTCAGTGGTTTTACTAATAGATTTCCGGATGCGCAAGTCGTGCGTCTTACGACTGGCTATCGATCAACGCCAGAGATCATATTTACCGCTAATAGCATTTTGCGAAGTGGCAATATGGGCCAAGAAACCGTGGCACTTAATGACCACGGCTTGCATCCGCAGGCTACCCAGTATCAAAATGAAAGCGCTGAAGTTGCTGGAGTGGTTAGCGAAATTGCTATGTTGATTTCGCAAGGCGTGGCCGCTCAAAATATTGCAGTCTTGGCTCGCACGAATGCTCAAATTAGCTCCGTGGCACGTGCGTGCGCAGCCGCTCAGATTCCCTTTCAAGTGCGTGATAATGAGAAATTTTTTGAGCGCCCGGATGTGCGAGATTTCCTCAAAGGTGTTCGCCAAGCCTCTGTGATTCCCACCGTGGGAGTTAATTGGTTGGAGGAATTGCGGACATTGGCGCAACCATTTATAACAACCGCAACCAATGATGGAATCACCGCGTTGTTGCACTTGGGCCGCGAACTCGAAGCAGATCCGGGCTTCTCGCCAAAGTCGCTGCGTACTTATTTACGAGAAGTGCAGGATCGGGTGGAGCAGAACAATCCACCACTGATGCCAGTTGCTAATTTGTCCACATTGCACGCTGCCAAGGGTCTGGAATGGGATTACGTCTTTTTAATTGGCGTAGATGAGGGTGTTTTGCCTGCAAATGAAAATTCTGTTGAAGAAGAAAGACGGCTCTTTTATGTGGGAATCACGCGGGCTAAATTGCAAGTTGGCCTTAGTTATCGCCAGCAACCTAGCAGGTTTTTGAGAGAAGCTGGGCTTTTAGCGGTTGGGAACTAATTTCCTATAGCAAACTAAGTTGCCGCGGCTAATAAATTAATTTGCAATTAGTGGTACTTGTGCTTTACCATTTCCAGACGCAATTACATTAATTGCCGATGAGCGCGGATAGGAGCACAAAATGCAGTTGTTTACGCAACAAATTGAAGTGTCTTCACGCACCCATGATTTTTCATTTGCCAATACAGCGGCCACCCATACCGCCAATGGGACTACCAAGCGCACAGCGTGGTATCCCGCATTTGGTCTCAAGGCCACTTGGAGCCCTATCGGTTAGAACCGAATTAGGACCTCAAGGGCCACGAATCCAAAAGGATTCGGGCCCTTTTTCTTTTCCCTTTCACACCAAAATAAAATATCAAAGAGAAATATCCGGTAAAAAATCGAGAAAGAAGAGCACTGGGAAGCCAGTAGAGATGAGGTGAGGACAATGACTGTTCTCTTTAGCGAACTTCTAGTTCCAGGATGGGCACAGGCGGGCACCAAGATCGGATTGGGCGCCGTAACTGGCGCATATGGCAACGAGATCGCCTTCACTCTGCCATGCCACAACTCAGATCCAGATCTCTTCTTCTCTGAGAACCGGCAAGAGATAAGTCTGGCTAAATCGCTCTGTGCCGCGTGTCCGGTGCAATCCGAATGCCTGGCTGCTGCCCTTTCTCGGGAAGAGCCTTGCGGCGTCTGGGGCGGAGAACTCTTTGACGATGGCTCAATAATTTCTAAACGCAGAGCAGTTGGGCGGCCACGGCTAGCGCCGGCGGAAGTTGCTGAATTCTCTGCGGCTTGATTTAAGACATTGGTGCAATTTGCTCTTGAGAGCTGATTTGAAGCCAAGGAGTCGGGGTTAATTCCCTGTTGAAGACTAGGTGCCCTATTTCAAAGCAGATTCTCTTATCCAGCTGCAGCCACATGCAGGGTGGCGCGCATATACGGCGCGCTGCCTCTGCATCGGTGAGTGATAATCAATGCGAGCCTTTGTGCCAGATAGCTCAGAAGTTTGCGAGTCAATAAAGCACAGCAGCTCTAGAGCAATTAATCCGGCCACGTGATGGGCAACTGCTACCGGGACTTCGTTCGGCGGCGAAGTACTTTTCTGCCAAGCCAGACCATTCCATAGTTCACCTTGCTCGTCACGAGCCAAAGCAATGCAACGCCCGCAGGGCGTTTTCCCCGGTATGACCAATGGCCCAATCGTGATGGATGCGGCATCGGGGTTTTCTATCAGCAAGTGAGGCCTACCTTGACTCATCCATTCCTGTAGCAATTCTGCTGGAGCGTTGCCGATTACAACAGCCACCTGCTTGTGACCAGGATTTCCACCAGTTTCGTTAAAAGTGCTCTCTCTGTTCCTAGTTGTTGCTATCGGGAAGAGGGAAAGTTCTCGTGAGAGTTCTCGTGTACGAGATGCCAGGGGGAGACCTATATCGCTGGACCGCAGATAACCTGCACAGATGTCTGCTTCACCAATCAATCTGACCTGCTCGACATGGAGACGGGTGTGTACGACTCCACTAGATAAGAGGATTCCAAAGAGCAAAGTAGAAATCCTTGAACTGCCATAGATATCTATTTCCAAACTTCTCCTGGCGCTTATTACCCCGACTCCACCATCTGTTACTCCAGTCAGCCAAGTGGTAAAGGAAAGTTCTGGAGATAGCTTGGACTGAAGTTGTAGGTAAGCGCCATCATTGCTGTCATCACCGGCGTGACTGGCTCTATGTGCACTCTGCGAATGGAAACGCGAAATTAAGCGAATCTTTCCGACTTCGGTGTCAATCAAGTGGGAATCTGCCAGCTTGCTAACTAACGTCTCCATATCACTTAGCGGATACCCCAACGAAGTACATATCTCTTCGCATGTAAAGTTTCCATTCATTAAATCCAAAACTGCGCGTATCGGGGAGTTGACCTCGATGCCGCTTGAGAGCGTGCCAACGTAGGTTCGATCTTGGCGAGCGTGAATTAGTGCTCCAACTTTAAGGCGGGGTTTGATATCAGCTATTTTCTCTTTCATGGCTAAAGGATGCTTTGCCCTTGAGGACTCGGGACGGGCAGGCGCGAATTACTGTGAAAAGCCAATATTTATCTCACGCAGCGTGAACCCCTGGCTACAAAAGAAACTGACGCTTCAATATCTGAAGCGCCAGCCTCCTACTTATCGCAATTGCTCTAAAGCTCTATTTATAGAACTTTAATTATAAAAATTAAGGCAACGCTATCTGACCTTATTGTGCCTTTCCAAGAATGCGATTGAGCTTGGTGCCACAGACCGAGCAGATGCCCTGTGCCATGCGACGACCAGAGTCTGAGACTTTTACGGTTCCCGTAAAGTCACGCTTCTCTTTGCACTTAACGCAGTAAGCGTCACCTGTATATGTCTCTGCTTCCATCTTCTCCTCCAATCGACGCAGGCGGATAGCGGGAGGACTCCCGTCAAAATCGCGAGCGTGCAAGCGCCACGATACCGCCGCGCGAGCGCAAAATGGGGTTTTGAGGGGGTATCTGGGGAAGATTTTGAGCGTGTCGGATCCGGATTTACGCTCAGGAGAGCCTAAACGGTCGGCGCCGGCTGATAAAAATGTTCAGCGGCCTCATATCCATCCAAATATGCCTGTGCCAGGGCGCTCTTTGGAAAGCGTTCAAGATATTGCACAAATTCAGGCCCGTGATCGCCGAAGCGCAGATGAATCCCCTCGTGATAGAGGACAAAGTCTAGGACATGGGCAGGGACGTTCTGCAGTCTTTCTGAGATCCGAATGGTGCCGTCCACGCTGGTACAAGAACCCCAGCGCCCCTTCATAGCGCTTCGCCATAGGACCGAAGTTGGCCTTTCGCTGATCTCAGGGGCATATTCGGTTAAGAGTCCGATGGTGCGCGAGGCCAGAATTGAACTGTCAAAGGTCCGTGCCGCTTCTTGCGCTCGGATCTTCGCCACCATCTCAGGAACCACCGAACGTTCATCGGCCTTACTGAGACGGGCCGGAATCGATACCACTATTGATCCACCTTGACGGTAGGCCGCGATATTTCGCTTTCTCCTGGTCGAGCGTATGACAACTATTTCGCCATCTCCGATGCCGGGCAATTCTG
>JANXME010000328.1 GCA_025354785.1 Actinomycetes bacterium
ATAGTCGCGAACGAACTGCTTATCAAAGGATGGCTGTGCCCCGCCAGGAGACCAAGTCGAAGCATCCCAAAAACGCGAGGAGTCAGGGGTTAGGGCCTCATCACCTAGAACGATCTCGCCCGATCTATCTTTTCCAAATTCAAATTTTGTATCGGCCAAGATGACGCCGCGAGAAAGTGCAAATTCGGCTGCTGCGGAATACAAATCCAACGTTAGCTGACGCAGCCGGTCCGCCTCTGGAACTATTTTCCGTGCCTCTTCGTGGCTGATATTTATATCGTGGTCGCCAATCTCCGCTTTCGTCGCTGGGGTAAAAATATTGGTTGGCAATCGCGAACCATCCAGAAGTCCACTTGGAAGTTTCTCACCACAAACCGATTGTGAAACTTTGTACTCACTCCATCCACTTCCGGTGAGATACCCACGTGCCACACATTCAATGGGAAACATCACTAAGGGTTTTGCGATAAGCGCACGACCTTTAACTTCGGCTGGAACATCGGTTGAAATAACGTGATTGGGAACCAAATGAGCCAACTTTTCAAACCAAAAAAGCGAAAGTTGGGTCAGTACGGCTCCTTTACCAGGAATAGCAGTCGGTAAGACCCAATCAAATGCGGATAGGCGATCTGATGCCACCATTAATATGTTGCCAGAAACGTTGGTATAGAGATCGCGAACCTTTCCAGTGCGCAAATGAGACCATCCAGGAATTACCGGCGCAGGTGGTGGGCCAGCCTGGCCAAACCCGCTCATCGAATTGCTCCTGGCAAGTAGGCCGCAGCCTGCGGGAATTGAGAAGTGATTGTTTCAATTCGTGCCACTACACGAGAAATCTGCTGCAGCGCATCCCCTGTAAATTCCATGGGGTTTTTCAAAATTTCGTCGAGATCTGTGCGTTTCAATGGAATTCGCTCATCTTTAGCAAGTTCATCCAACATGGAATTCGGTTCGCCGGCGCGCAATTCCAGAGCCGCTCTAATTGCATGCTCTTTGATCGCTGCGTGCGCAATTTCTCGCCCCACTCCAGCTTTGATGCTCGCTATCAAAATTTTAGTCGTAGAAAGGAATGGAAGATATTTCTCTAACTCAACAGCGATGACCGCCGGAAATGCACCGAATTCGTTAACCACGGTAAGAATAGTCTCGAATAATCCATCGATTGCGTAAAAAGCGTCAGGAATCGCAACCCGGCGAACCACGCTACAAGAGACATCTCCCTCGTTCCATTGGTCACCAGCCAATTCGCCGACCATCGAGGCATACCCACGCAAAATGACCGCCAGGCCATTTACTCTCTCGCAAGAGCGAGTATTCATTTTATGTGGCATGGCGGAGGAACCAACTTGGCCTTCCTTAAAGCCTTCAGTAACTAACTCCGCACCTGCCATAAGCCGAATTGAGGTGGCCAAAGAGGAAGGAGAGGCGGCCAACTGCACCAATGTGGTTACCACGTCGTAATCGAAAGAGCGCGGATAAATCTGCCCCGTTGAATCAAGGACTTTAGAGAAGCCTAGAACACTGGCAATTTCGATCTCTAGATCCGCGTGCGCCTTTGCAGAACCCAATAAATCTAGGGAATCTTGCGCCGTGCCTACTGGTCCTTTTATTCCGCGCAGCGGATAGCGATCGATAAGGGAGGAAAGACGTTCGAAAGCGAAGAGCAATTCCTCCGCCGCCGATGCGAATCTCTTGCCCAATGTTGTTATTTGTGCCGGAACGTTGTGCGATCGACCCGCAATTGGTTGATCTGCGTATTCCAGGGATTTACTACCTAGTTGAGCCAGAAGCGCCACAGTTTTATCTCGGACTATCAATAGCCCATCGCGAATCTGCATGGCCTCGACATTTTCCGTTAAGTCTCGACTCGTCATACCAGCGTGAATCGCCTCGTGGCCAGCGAGGGAATTGAATTCCTCAATTCGGGCCTTTACATCGTGACGCGTTACTTTTTCACGGGCATCAATCGAATCTAAATTCACTCGCTCAATTGCCGCTTCGTACGATTTAATCACATCTTCACTGATTGGATGACCTAGGCGAGACTGTGCGCGCGCAACGGCAATCCAAAGTTTGCGCTCTAAAATTATCTTTGCTTCAGGAGAAAAAATTGCGCGCATTTCACTAGATGCATATCTGCTGGCCAATACATTCACAGTCGAATTCTCCCCCATTTAATTGCCCTTCTCCGCCACCGACGCATTGAGCGCGATATCGGTGCGATAAAAGGAACCTTCCAACTTAATTTGGCTGATCCCACGGTATGCACAATTGCGCGCCTCTGTCAGATCGCTACCAATTCCAGTAATGCTAAGCACCCGGCCCCCACTAGCGACAATCCCGCTTCCTGATTTGGTTGTTCCGGCTTGGAAAATTTCCGCACAGTGAATCTTTGGAAGGTTGGTGACTTCTCCTCCCAAAAGAGGTTGGCCGGGATATCCAGGCGCCGCCAAAACCACGGCGACGGCCGACTCATCCCTCCAATCCAAAGTGACCCCAGCCAAATCACGAGTTGCAGCTTTATAGAGCAAAGTGGCCAGCGGTGTGCGCAAGCGTGGAATCAGAACTTGAGTTTCGGGGTCACCAAAACGGGCATTGAATTCAATGATCCGAAGCCCGTGATTTGTCAACGCGATTCCGGCATAAAGCAAACCGACGAATGGAGTTCCACGTGCGGCCATTTCAGCAATCATTGGCGCCAGCACTTCGCGTTGTACCTGCTCCACGATTTCAGAGGGAGCCCAAGAAAGTGGCGAATATGCACCCATTCCGCCGGTATTGGCTCCTGAGTCGCCATCATATGCACGCTTGAAATCTTGAGCTGGTTGCATCCCAATGATGTTTTTCCCGTCCGAGATTCCGAAAAGAGAAATCTCTGGACCATCCAAAAATTCTTCGATGACGACTCTTTTGCAGGCCAGAGCATGAGCCAACGCCTCGTCTCTATCTTTGGTTACAACTACGCCCTTGCCACCGGCAAGGCCGTCATCCTTAACCACAAAGGGTGCGCCAAAGAAATCCAACGCTTTCTCAATTTCGATTTGATTTTGGCAGAGAAAACTCTTCGCCGTTGGGACTCCGGCATCGTTCATCACCTCTTTAGCAAAATTTTTCGAACCTTCCAGTTGAGCCGCCGCCTTTGAAGGACCGAAGGTGGTAAATCCCGCTGCCCGCAATTTATCGGCTACGCCATTTACCAGCGGCGCTTCTGGACCGATTACCACTAAATCAACTTCTAACGCGTTGGCCAAATTAACAGTTGCTTCGTTATCCATGACATCGAGGGCATGAAGGGTAGCTATCTCGCCCATCCCCGGATTTCCAGGTGCGCAATGCAACTGGGTAACGGCAGAGTCCGCAAGCAGGCCAAAGGCTAGCGCGTGCTCCCGCCCTCCGGATCCAATTAGCAAGACCTTCATTTGAGCATCGCCTCCAACTTAGCTTTTACAGAAGGCCACTCTGAAGCGATTATCGAGTAATACATTGAATCTCTGAGCGAACCATCGGTGCGAATGCGATGCGAGCGAAATCTACCCTCAAAGGTGGCACCAATTCTTTGGATCGCGGCTTGTGACCGAGTGTTTAGATGGTCCGTTTTGAAACTTACGCGGATAAATTTCTCCACCTCAAATGCTCGAGTAAGCAACAACAACTTTGTCTCAGTATTTACTTTAGTGCGCCAAAACTCGCGAGCAAATATCGTGCTTCCGATCTCTGCGCTGCGATCATTTTTGGAAATATCCATAAATGATGTCGTACCTATTACTCGTCCACTCGATACTTCAACCACCGCATAAGGCTCCAGCGTTCCCGCAAATTTATCGGAGAGATATCCTTCGACCATCTCCGACATATCTGCCAGAGTCTGCGGGGTCGGCGCGATCATCCAGCGCCAGGCTTCATCGTCTTTTCCTAAGCAGGCAAACAAATCGGCGGTGTGGCGGGTCCCAAGCGGTTCAAGTCGAACGACGCCTCCCGCCAAAGTGACCATCCTTAAACGAAATCCTTCACGACTATTGTCTGATCACGTCCTGGACCAACGCCGATCGCGCTCATCGGTGCACCAGAAATATCCTCCAAAAATCTTACGTACTTACGTGCATTCTCTGGAAGATCAGAGAGCGATCTGGCGCCAGATATATCTTCTCTCCAGCCAGCCAAATACTCGTAAATCGGTTTAGCATGATGAAAATCAGATTGCGAAGCAGGTAACTCTTCTACGCGCTTTCCATCCACTTCATAAGCGACACAAACGGGAATCATCTCCCACCCAGTTAGGACATCGAGTTTGGTCAAAAAGAAATCCGTCAATCCATTTACTCGCACCGCGTATCTGGCAATCGGAGCGTCGTACCAACCGCATCTGCGATTGCGCCCCGTTGTTACCCCAACTTCGCCGCCTATCTTGCGCAGTTTTTCACCATCTTCGTCCAGTAACTCGGTAGGAAAGGGGCCCGATCCAACGCGTGTGGTGTATGCCTTGATAATTCCAATCACGGTATTAATTTTGGTTGGACCTATGCCAGATCCCGTGCACGCTCCACCAGAGGTGGGATTGCTAGAAGTAACGAATGGATAGGTACCGTGATCTACATCGAGCAAAGTCCCCTGTGATCCTTCTAATAGAACAGTCTTTCCGGCGGCCAGCGCTTGGTTCAAAAGCAGTCCAGTATCAGTTACATACGGTCGCAATATTTGTGCATATCCCAAATATTCCTCGACGACATCGTTGACTTCCATATTTTTACGATTGAAGACTTTAACTAGAACTTGATTTTTGTCGCGCAAGGCGCCTTCGATTTTTTGTCGCAAGATGGAAGGGTCAAAAAGGTCTTGAACTCTAATTCCAATTCGATTTATTTTGTCCGCATATGCTGGCCCAATTCCCCGACCAGTCGTACCGATTTTTGAGTTGCCTAAGAAACGTTCGGTAACTTTGTCAATGGTGCGGTGATAAGGGGTTATCAAGTGTGCGTTAGAGCTAATGACCAATTTTGAACAATCAATCCCTCGATCGGTGAGTGCCTTAATTTCTTGTAGTAGGACGCCGGGATCAATTACGACGCCATTCCCAATTACCGGAACCACATTTGGGCTGAGTATCCCGGAAGGTAGCAAGTGGAGGGCGTATTTCTGATCGCCAATTACAACTGTATGTCCGGCGTTGTTTCCGCCCTGGTATCTGACAACATAATCAACGCGGTCACCCAAAAGATCTGTAGCTTTTCCCTTGCCCTCATCGCCCCACTGGGCTCCCAGTAGAACTATTGCAGGCATCGGCTGCGCCTTTCTCTCGACAACATCTACAAACTATTATTAGTTTGAGAAAACATTCGTTTTTAAGCGAGTAAAGAGGTACCAGTGGAGCGTAGATCCTCACAAGCGTGGACAACTCGCGCTGCCATACCGGCTTCGGCCAATTTACCCCAAGCCCGGGGATCGTATGCTTTTTTGTTACCAACTTCGCCATCAATCTTCAAGACGCCGTCATAGTTTTTAAGAACATGGTCAACCACAGGGCGAGTAAAGGCATACTGGGTATCAGTATCAATATTCATTTTAATGACGCCATAGTCGAGAGCTTCGCGAATCTCACTTAGCAGTGAACCCGAGCCGCCATGAAAAACTAGATCGAAAGGTTTTGATCCAGGTGTCAGGCCTTTCTTAGTCGCCACCGCATCTTGTAATTCCTTCAAAATTTTCGGTTGTAGTACTACGTTACCTGGCTTGTAGACACCATGAACATTTCCAAAAGTGGCCGCCAACATGTATCGACCTCGTTCTCCCAGTTCCAAGGTTTCAGCGGTAAGGATTGCGTCATCGGGAGTTGAATATAACTTGGCGTCGTGTTTGGCCTCTACGCCATCTTCTTCTCCACCAACAACACCAATTTCCAATTCCATAATTGTTTTGGATGCTACCGACTTCACTAACAGTTCATCGGCAATCGACATATTTTCCTTCATCGAAACTGCCGATCCATCCCACATGTGCGAATTAAAAAGCGGTGCTTGTCCTGACTTGATGCGGGCGATTCCAAAATCCAAAAGTGGGCGCATGAAGCCATCCAACTTCTCTGCCGGGCAATGATCTGTATGTAACGCGATATTGACCTTGTAATTCTTCGCAACGATGTGGGCATATTCGGCAAGCGCAACAGCGCCATCAACCATATTTTTAACCGTTGATCCCGATGCAAACTCTGCCCCGCCCCAGGAGAATTGAATAATTCCATCTGAATTTGCTTCAGCAAAACCGCGCAGAGCGGCAATCAAGGTTGACGATGAGGAGACGTTAATAGCTGGATAGGCGAAGGCGCCGGCTTTGGCGCGATCTAACATCTGCGAATAAATCTCGGGAGTGGCTATTGGCATTCTCATCGCTCCAAACGTCGGGACAAATGTAAATCCCGCATCATGCGCAACGTTGGGCCGATCGCCAGGCTTACGGGCAATTCCACCACATACTGACCCCTAACGAAAAATCGCCACGAGGGATGGTCCCAAGTGGCGATTTTCGGCGTCATTTTTGGCTAGCGGCGACTTTCTTACTCCTGGTTAGTGGCCCAAAACGCGCAGCATCTTGCTCAGCAAGGTCGCAAGCCCGCTGACTAGAGCTGGATTGGCGAGAATTTTAAGAAATGCATTGAGGAATGCAATAAGACTCATATATTCCTTTCATAGTTTTGCCCCCTAAATGAGACGGCGGGTGTCAAGAGATGAATCCTTGACCTTTACCCAGCCCTCGCAAATCGCTAAATACAAGGGTGTGAGTAAGCAGTAACGGTGGATCTCTACCTATCCAGGGCCGAGCAGGGTAATCTCCTCAAATTATGAGCCTGCCACCCCGTGAAACGCTGGAAAACCTTCTCACTGAGACTCGCACCTTCCAACCTAGCTTGGAGTTTGCAGCCGACGCCAATGCGCAACCTTTCATTTACGCGCAGGCCAATCGCGACCGTTTAGAATTCTGGGAAGATCAAGCCAAAAATTTGGAATGGTCAAAGCCATGGAGTGAAGTTTTGAAATGGGAGCCGCCATTTGCCCAATGGTTTGTGGGCGGCAAAATCAACGCCACCGTCAATTGTTTAGATCGCCATGTCAGAGAAGGGCGCGGAGATCGAACCGCTTTTTTCTTTGAAGGCGAACCGGGCGACACCCGCACCATTACTTACTCGCAACTCTTGCGTGAAGTAAAAAAGAGCGCCAACGCCCTCATCGAATTGGGTATTAAGGCCGGTGATCGCGTCGCCATTTATATGCCAATGATCCCTGAAGCCGCAATTGCAATGCTGGCTTGCGCGCGAATTGGCGCGCCCCATTCCGTCGTCTTTGGGGGGTTCTCTGCGGAAGCGCTTTTATCTCGCATTCAAGATGCTGACGCAACCTTGGTTATTACCTCCGACGGTGGGTTTCGAAAGGGCGGCGCTTTCGCACTTAAATCTGCAGTTGATGAAGCGCTCTTAGGGCAGACAAATGTAAGAAATGTTTTAGTTGTGAAGCGCACGGCCCAAGAGGTTGCATGGCAGGAAGGTCGCGACATCTGGTGGCACGACATCGTAGAACGTCAGAGCGAAGAACATATGGCGGAAAATTTTGACAGCGAACACCCGCTTTTTATTCTTTACACATCCGGCACTACCGCAAAACCAAAAGGCATATTTCACACAACGGGTGGTTATCTCACTCAAGTTGCCTTTACTCATAAAATGGTTTTTGACATAAAACCCGAGTCAGATATCTTTTGGTGTACCGCAGATGTCGGCTGGATTACGGGCCATTCCTATGTGGTTTACGGACCGCTCATGAATGGCGCAACCCAAGTGATGTATGAAGGCACTCCTGACACTCCCCACAAGGGACGCATATTCGAAATAGTTGCAAAATACGCAGTCACAATCTTGTACACCGCCCCGACTCTGATTCGTACTTGGATGAAATGGGGTGACCAATTTCCCCAAGCCCATGACTTAACTTCCTTGCGATTACTTGGCTCGGTTGGTGAGCCAATCAATCCAGAAGCTTGGATGTGGTATTACGAAGTAATAGGTGGCGGTCGCTGTCCCATTGTTGATACCTGGTGGCAGACCGAGACTGGGGCAATAATGATTTCGCCCCTGCCCGGCATTACAGCCTCGAAGCCCGGCTCGGCCATGCGTCCACTGCCCGGAATCAGCGCGAAAGTTGTTGATGATGAGGCCAAACCCGTTGCCAACGGACACGGTGGGTATCTAATTCTGGATCAACCTTGGCCCTCTATGTTGCGCGGAATTTGGGGAGAGGTCGAAAGGTATAAAGAGAGTTACTGGTCAAAATTTGAAAATCTCTATTTTGCCGGAGACGGTGCCAAATTAGATGACGACGGCGCAATCTGGCTCCTCGGCAGAGTCGATGACGTTATGAATGTTTCCGGACATCGAATTTCCACCACCGAGGTTGAGTCGGCTCTAGTATCACACGAAGCTGTAGCAGAGGCCGCAGTTGTGGGAGCAACGGATGCCATGACGGGCCAAGGCATTGTTGCTTTTGTAATTTTACGCAGCGGTATTGCGCACGCTGATGGCGCTGAATTGGTACAGCAGTTGCGTGCTCATGTCACGAAAGAAATTGGCGCCATCGCCAAACCGCGTCAAATTATCGTTGTGGCAGAGTTGCCCAAAACTCGTAGTGGCAAAATTATGCGCAGGCTTTTGCGAGACGTCGCAGAAAATCGCGCGGTCGGAGATTCCACAACCTTGGCTGACCCAAATATTATGAAATTAATTTCCGAGGGCTTGCAGACAGCTAATTCGGAAGAGTGAGTGAGAGTCGTTTTTCAATCTCGCTGCGCAACTGATTTATAGGAGATGGCAATTTTTTTGCAATTCTAGGATAGATGGTGCTTTCATTTATTGCACTTCTGACGGATGCCCAAGGTGACCACAATAGGACTGAAATTACTAGATAAGTTATTATTGCCGTACGCACAAGTTCCAACGCCGTACCCGCGATTGAATCTATAAACTTTAGAGGCGACCAGAGAATTCGTGTACGAAAGTATTTTGCAAGTAGCCCAAAAGTTCTGCGACCAAACTCTCCTGCGACGAAAATCGCAAGAACAATCACGGCAATTCTATAAATGTCATTTTCAATCTTTTGAGAGTAATGAAGAGCTACCGCTAGGCCAAGAATTCCACCACCGATATAGCCAACTGTCGAAAGAAGAGAATGAAGAAAACCGCGACGAAAGCCTGTTATGACGGCCCCTAAGCCAATTAGAAGGATGATCGCGTCGACTAGCATGAACTCAATTTACGACCAAGTGCAGATAATCCTGTGCTAATTTTCGCAACTCTGCTTCACTTTTTAAGACCCCGATCTTCTTGTGGACAACTTTGCCATTTCGATCGATAAACCACGTGACTGGAACTCCCATTCCAAAGAGTGCTCGAGATCTACCATCCGGATCCACCACACTGGGCCAAGTCATTCCATTTTCTAAGACAAATTGTGAGCCATCCGAATTCTTGGCTTCTTCAACATCGACTCCCAAAAGCGTAATTTGATTTTTCGCATAGAAACTGCGGAAGTATGGGATTTCTTCCTTGCACGGCGCGCACCAAGATCCCCACACATTCACGATAATGGGACCACGAATCAGGCCAAAATTGAGTGAACCCTTCCCGTCCATGCAAGGCAGGACAATTCCGCCTGGAACTCCAGCCTGAGTAATTGAAGAGCAACTGACCACCTCTCCGCGAATTGGCAGAGCGCTCTTTTGGCTGGCACAGGAACCCAGTAAAAATAGAGATCCAATTCCAATCACCATGAGTCTCTTCATCGAAAATCTTCCGCCACTTTTACCAAAGTTTTGGCCATCTCTGGATTCATCTCGCCGATTCCATATGAGGGGCATAGGTCGGCCAATGGACAGGCGCCGCAAGCGGGCTTGCGCGAATGACAGATTCGCCGCCCGTGCCAAATCATCCGCTGCGATAAATTGGTCCATTCTTTTTCTGGGATTAACGCCCCGACCTCCTTTTCAACTTTGACGGGATCCGTTTCTTTGCTCCAGCCAAACCTGCGGCTTAAGCGACCAAAATGTGTATCCACAGTAATACCAGGGGTGTTGAAAGCATGGCCTAAAACCACATTCGCTGTTTTGCGACCAACACCGGGCAAGGTAATTAATTCGGGCAGAGTACTTGGTACTTCCCCACCAAATTCGGATTCAATTTTCTTGGCCAGCCCTTGTATATTTTTTGCTTTGGCGCGAAAGAAACCCGTAGAGTGAATCAACCGTTCAATTACATGGATATCCGAACTTGCCAGGCTTGAGGAATCTGGATATTTCCGGAAAAGAGCAGGGGTCACCTGATTCACGCGCTTATCCGTGCACTGGGCCGAAAGTACAGTTGCTACCAGGAGTTGCAGCGGGGTTTGGTAATCCAATTCGCACTTCACGTCCGGGTAAGTCTTTGTAAGTACGCGATAAATAGCGCGAGCGCCCTTAACCACCTCGGGATCTGCCAATACGGGATCTGCCAACACCCGTCAGAGATTACGCGACTTCTCCAGGATTCGAGCAATATGCCAGACCAGAAAAGAAATCTTGCCCTGCGTGAAAACGCAACGGAATGCTAGTAAAGTTCGCCCGTGCCTGTAGATGACTCGATAGTTCGAAAAGCGCCACTTTTCACCGCACTAGACGATGCGGCAGCAGCTTCCCTGCGCTCCTCAATGGAGTTGGTCCGTCTAGCCAAAGGCGCGACCTTATTTTCAGAAGGCGATACTGGAGAGCACCTCTATGTGATCATCGAGGGCAAATTGAAATTGGGAACATCCAGCGGGGATGGTCGCGAAAATTTGCTCTCGGTGCTTGGGCCTGGAGAAATGTTTGGAGAACTTTCACTTTTTGATCCTGGTCCCCGGACTTCGACCGCCACCGCAGTAACGGATGTCCGGCTGCTCAGTTTGGGCCACGACAAAGTTATCCCTTGGGTAACTCAGCATCCACAGGTCGCTTTGGAGTTACTGGCCAGATTGGCGCAACGGTTGCGGCGTACCAATGAAGTCTTAGGAGATCTGGTTTTCTCAGATGTTCCAGGTCGCGTAGCAAAGGCCCTAATCGATCTAGGCGAACGCTTTGGTAAGGAGACCGATGAGGGTCTCTATGTACATCACGATCTAACCCAAGAGGAATTAGCGCAACTAGTCGGAGCGTCCCGCGAGACTGTAAATAAGGCGTTGGCAGATTTCGCCGGCCGCAATTGGATTCGACTAGACGGTCGAGCAGTCCTTATAACTGATAGAGATCGGTTGCACAGACGCGGAAATAATTAATTCCGAAGTTCTACCGTAAGTTCTATCTCCACTGGTGAATCAAGTGGCAACTCTGCAATGCCGACCGCAGAGCGAGCATGTTTTCCCGCATCACCCCAAATATGCAGAAATAGCTCACTAACACCGTTCACGACAGCAGGTTGGTTAACGAAACCTGACACGCCATTTACATATCCGACGACGCGGACAATTTTCACAATATCGTCGACGTTGGCTACCGTCTCGACCGCACCCAGGCAATTGAGCGCACAAATTTGTGCCAATTCCTTTGCTTGCTCAACACTGACAGCACCGCCAACTTTTCCTGTTAAAGAAATTTTTCCATCAACTAAAGGCAACTGCCCAGCAGTAAAAACGAGATTCCCAGTTCGAACTGCCGGAACATAAGCTGCAATTGGCTTGGCGGCAATTGGGATTTCTAGCCCCAATTCGGCCAGTTTGGCGCGAACGAAACTCATTTGAGCTCTCTCTTCATGTAGGCCACCAATTGATCTCCCCCGCCGGGTGCGGGCACAACTTGCACCAACTCCCACCCATCGGAGCCCCAATTGTCGAGGATTTGCTTGGTAGCGTGCGTAAGAAGCGGCACTGTGACATATTCAAATTTCATTTTCTTGCCTCTCGTAAGCTCTTCAACTAAAGCCAGGCACCATTCTAGAGAATATTCTGTAGTTACGCAGAACTATCACTGTTACCCTACCTATTTATGGATGGCCGTGATGATTGATATCGCGCTTCGTGGTGGATGGATCATCGATGGAAGTGGGAAGAATCGATTTCGCGCAGATATTGGTCTGCTCGGTGAGAAGATCGTTGAAATCGGCCGCGTTTCCAGCGCCAAAATTGAAATTGATGCCGAGGGGTTAATCGTCGCGCCGGGATTCGTAGATCCCCATAGCCACTCTGATTTTACTTTGCACTCAAATCGAGAATCTCACAGTTCAATTCGTCAAGGCGTGACCACCGAGATTGTAGGTAATTGTGGCTTCTCAAACGCTCCATTAACTGACGCGTCAGTTTCCATCGCTGAATCCCGGCTACGATCGTATGCTTACAAAGGCGAAGTTGATTGGCGCTCGTTTGGTGAATACTTAGAAAGCTTAGAAAGTGGCGGCGTAAGCGCCAATGTGGCAAGTTTTGTTGGCCACAACTCAATTCGCGCGGCCGCAGGTTTGCAGGGCGACGAAGATGTGACTGATTCACACTTAAAGAAGATGCAAGGTTTTATCGAAGAAGCCATGGAGTCTGGCGCGTTGGGTTTTTCAACTGGACTCGAGTATGCACCGGGCCGCTATTGCAAAACGAATGAGCTCGAATTTCTGGTGAAAGTCACTGGCCGAAATAACGGAATCTATACGAGCCATGTGAGAAATCGAGACTCGGGCCTATTTGAGTCAATCCAAGAATTTCTTGATCTAGCCAGAGTTGGAAATCTGCCCGCTCAAATTTCGCACTTCAACGTACGCCACGACACAAATGCTCCTGAAAATGGTTGGAAGCGCGCTACGGAAATGATGATGGATGCACGTCGTGGCGGAATGGATGTGCAGGCTGATACAACGCCTTTTCGGACGGGCATCGGAAAATTCACTGCGATTTTGCCGGACTGGCTGCTAAATGATGGGTTTTCTGCAGCCGCAAAAGCGCTAAAAGACAATTTGGTAAGGGATCGACTGCGCACCGATTGCGATCGATATTGGCGCTTTGTTCATAAGGGCCAATGGGACCGCTTGCGACTTTCTAGCAGCCCCAACTTTCCAGAGTTTCAAGGGTTGAGTTTTCCCGAGATTGCAAAAGCCATGAAGAAAGATGAGTGGGAAGTCGCTTTTGATATCTTAATGGCGGCCGGAGAAGAGATGGACGAAATTATTGTGGTGGGTGAACTCTTTACTGAGGAGCATTTAGCAGAAATGATCTCTCACCCAGAATTTAGTTTGGGAGTGGACGGTTATACCAGCACTACAGAGGGCCCTCTAAGTGAAGTGACGGTAAATCAACAGGCCTACTGCGGACATATTGAATACTTGGCGCATCACGTTCGCGAGATGCAGACGCTTACATTAGAGCAAGCCATACATAAGATGGCAGCAAAGCCGGCCGCCCGATTTGGACTTTCCGGTAGAGGTGAATTGAAGCAAGGCAACTTTGCAGATTTAGTCGTTTTTAATGCAGAGAAGGTGAGCAGTAAATCTTCAATCGAAGAACCGCGCGTTTATCCCGAGGGAATTCGTATGGTTGCAGTCAATGGAGT
Organism: Actinomycetes bacterium; assembly: GCA_025354785.1. Lineage (GTDB taxonomy): Bacteria > Actinomycetota > Actinomycetes > Nanopelagicales > Nanopelagicaceae > QYPT01. The sequence goes on from JANXME010000328.1 coordinate 13,573, forward strand.
AATAGTCGTTGACAATGGTGAACACACAGGAAAACGCCCCGGAAAAGTTTTGCGTAGAAATTAGAATCCAACAGAGGCGAAAGAGGAAGATATGAAAATCACCAAGATTGAATGTCATGTCCTGTTGGATCCTGATTACGATCTCTCTGCTACGAGTTCGGCGCAAGATGATCTCGTGGTGGAAGTACACACCGATGAGGGAATAGTCGGAATAGGCGAAACCGATTTAAATCCGTGGATCGCGCGAGAGTGCATCGAGGCGCCAGGCACTCACACTATGGATCAGGGGTTAGGTTCGGTCTATCTGGGCATGAATCCCCTCGATCCTCCGGCTGCCTGGTGGACTGCGTATCAAGCCACGGCGATGACAGGTCGACGCGGTGCTTTGGTAAGTGCGATGGGTGCGATTGATATTGCGCTCTGGGATATCGCCGGAAAAGCCGCGGGCGTGCCAACTTGGAAGTTACTCGGTGAAAAATCGAGAGACCACTTAGGTGCCTACGCGTCGCTGCAGCCGGAGGTGAGCAACTTCGATGCCTACCTTTCCTCCATGTTGGTTTGGGCAAGATCGGCAAAGGAGATGGGTTTTCGCGCGGTTAAGTTGGAGACAACTTTCTCTGGTCCATATGCAAATATGGGGATACGCGAAAAGGACGAAAGGATGACCGAAGTTATCTCTGCGGTTCGAAAAGAAGTGGGACCGGACTTCAACATCATGGTAGATGTGCAGTATGCCTTTGATTCTTTAGAACGCGCACAACGCACAATCTCTACCTGGGCTGATTTGGATGTTTACTTTGTAGAGACTCCGCTATGGACAGATGATCTCGACGACTACCGCGCACTTGCAGAATCTGTTCCGATTCGAATTGCCGCAGGTGAATGGCTAAC
>JANXME010000339.1 GCA_025354785.1 Actinomycetes bacterium
TCATGATGGTTGACGCTGATAAAGCCGGACCACAATATGCAGAGATTGGGTGCGCCAGCGTAACTATTCACGCGGAGGCTACACTGGATGTTGCCGCGACCCTCAAGCTGATTCGGTCCGCCGGTGCTCGTGCTGGGTTGGCGGTCAAACCCAAGACTGAAATACTCGACTTTGAACAATTCTCAGAATTGGTCGATATGTTTCTGATTATGACGGTAGAGCCAGGCTTTGGTGGCCAGTCATTTATGTTGGAAATGTTGGAGAAAATTGAGAGAGCCCGGTCAATGATTGGGCAGAGACCTATCTGGTTACAAGTAGATGGCGGGATATCCGAAAAGACAATAGAAATGGCAACTAGAGCTGGCGCCGATACTTTTGTGGCGGGTAGTGCGGTATTCAAGTCAGAAGATCCGGCATCCGTGGTAATGAGATTGCGTGAATTGGCAGAGTCTGTGACATACTGACCCAACGTTGTTCCGGGGGTCGGTGTAATTCCGAACCGGCGGTAAAGTCCGCGACCCAATCACGTTTCATGCGCGATTGGTTGATCTGGTGAAATTCCAGAACCGACAGTTAAAGTCTGGATAAAGGAATAGACGGTTGGGTTTGCCCTTCTTTCGTGAAAGCCACGTTTGACGGCAACTCTGCTTCGACGCCCTCGGACTTTTATGGGGAGGGTTGATCTATAAATGTCGCTCATTAAATGGTTACTTGATTCACAAATTCACTTTGGATCCAAAGCAATTTATTGGAGAGAGGTGATTGGTGGCAGTTTTGGTCTTGGCAGCGCTTTCCTTGGGTTACGCCGCAAGATATGGGCTTGGCCCGTTGGCATAATTGGCGATGGCTTGCTTTTTACCGTCTTTCTTGGTTCCGTATTTAATGCAGGGGAAAACACTAAAAACTTTTATTGCCAAGCCGGACGCAATCTCTTGCTAGTCGCGGTTAGCGCTTACGGCTGGTATCGCTGGTCGCGCAACCGCTCCACTGATAAAAGTAAGCCTGCCGTAAAACCTCGATGGACCACATCTGCGGAAAAAGCCCGTATTGTTCCGGCAGTCATTGGCTTCTATCTTGTCTCCTATTTCATATTTAAAGGGCTTGGGGAGTCAGGTGATTGGTTGCGAGTGGACACTTGGATTTTCACTGGTACCGCGTTAGCTACTTACGGCATGAGTCGTGGCTATGTTGAGTTTTGGCTGGTGTGGGTCGCGGTTGATTTGGTTGGCGTGCCTTTTGCTTTCAAAAATGGTTACTATCCCACCGGCACTCTATATGCGATCTACATGCCGTTGGTGCTCTGGGGTTTCTTTTCCTGGCTACGGATTTCAAGGAAAGAGAGAGCTCTTACTTAATCTTTACGCATGCCAAGATGGGATCGGATAAACTCCAGAGATGAAATCCTTCGAGTCGCTTTGGGAACAATTAGCACAAATTGCTATTGAGCGCCCGGAAGGTTCGGCGACGGTCACCGCTCTTGATACAGGTGTACACGGCATCGGAAAAAAGATTTTAGAGGAAGCTGGGGAAGTTTGGCTGGCCGCCGAACATGAATCAGATGAAGCGTTGGCCCTGGAGATAAGCCAACTCCTCTACCATTTACAAACAATGATGGTGGCACGGGGCCTGACCTTGGAGGATGTTTATCGCCATCTCTAAAAGTAAAATATCCGACGCCATTTGATCAATAGAGAGAGAGCCAGAAGTGCTTCGAATTGCAGTTCCAAATAAGGGGTCGCTCGCCGATGCCGCGGTTGAAGTACTGCGCGAGGCCGGATATCGCCAGCGACACGATTCTCGAGATTTGGTTCTTGCCGATCCTGACAATGGCGTGGAGTTCTATTACTTACGACCTCGAGATATTGCTATTTACGTAGGCTCTGGCGAACTTGAAGCCGGAATTACAGGGAGAGATCTCCTAATTGATTCAGGAGCACCAGCAGAAGAAGTTTTGGAGCTCGATTTTGGAAAATCCACCTTTCGGTTTGCCGCCAGTGAAGAGGGTGAATGGTCATTGGCAGGAGTCGAGGGTAAGCGCGTAGCCACTGCTTACCCGGGATTGGTAACGGCTTACCTGCAAAAAGCGGGGATCGTCGCCGAAGTAGTCAGACTCGATGGCGCCGTTGAGAGCAGCGTGCGTTTAGGAGTTGCTGATGTTATTGCTGACGTGGTTAGTACTGGAAGCACTTTGCGACAAGCCGGTTTAAAAATCTTTGGAGACCCAATTTTAAGTAGCGAAGCTGTTCTGATCCAGAGAACTGGCGCAGCGTTGCCACCGGGTTTGGAGATTTTGATTAGGCGTTTGCAAGGAGTAATTATTGCCAGACGCTATGTCTTACTGGATTATGACGTACCACGTGCGCTGGTTGAGAAGGCTTGCGCAATAACTCCTGGGTTGGAGTCGCCGACAATTTCCCCTTTGCAAAAGGCCGATTGGGTGGCGGTCAGGGCTATGGTGCTTCGAAAAGATACCAATCTCGTAATGGATGACCTGTGGGCTTTAGGTGCGAGAGGCATATTGGTTACAGATATCCACGCTTGCCGACTCTAATTTTTTCGAGGCAGTCCAAACAAGGTCAGCACCCGAGCCAAATCTCTACGATAAATGTTGATATCTGCACTTTGACGCAAAATTGGTTTCGCCATAAAGGCAATACCCAAACCTGCCTGCTCCAGCATATCTATGTCATTTGCGCCATCGCCGATAGCAACGGTGTGAGCCAAGTCAATTGTTTCAATGGCTGCAAATTCGACCAACGCTTTGGCTTTCTCGCTTCGGTCTACCACAACTCCTTGGGTTCTTCCGGTCAAAAATCCATCCTTAATTTCTAAACTATTCGCGCGGAGATGTTCGATCTTTAACTTTTTGGCTAAAGGAGCGACAATCTCGGAAAATCCCCCAGTGACAAGGGCAACTACGTGCCCCAACCCTTGCAGGGTCGAAATAAGTTCCAATGCACCATGAGTTAAGGTGATTTCCCTACTTACCTCCTCCAGCGTGGAGCTCGGCAGACCCTTTAAGAGCAGTACACGGGCAGCAAGGGATTGAGAGAAGTCCAATTCACCGCGCATGGCGGAGTCGGTAATTTCTGCTACTTTCTCTTGCACACCTGCACGCATCCCGAGTAGATCTATAACTTCCTGGTCAATTAGGGTCGAGTCCACATCCAGTACAACCAGTTTGCGCGCTCCGCGCATCTCTGACGAAACCAGCGCAAATTCCAAAGAATCACCCACTGGCGCACTGCTTAAGGCAACCAGTAATTCACCATAGGAAGATCCTGTGACCGTAAATTGGAATATCGAGTAGGCAGCGGTGGCAATACGGGAGATATTGCGGATATTGCCACCAATTTCAAAAATCGCCTTGGATAGGCAGGACAAATCTGCGGATTCGATTTTCTCTCCCTGTAGCGTCAGAGAAAAATCGGAAAAGGAGATTCTTTCGACGTTAGTTTCGGAGAAGGAGATAGCCAAATCCATACCGAGTTTGTCAGCGCACTCCATTAAGTCATTCTCAACTGCTTGGGCATGGGCGGCATTGAGTTTGACCAAAATGGTTAGCAATAATCTAGAGCGGATCACGATCTGCTCGATGTCGAGCACGGTTAGGGCAAAAGGGGAGAGAACTTCAAAGACTTGACTCGCGATTCCAGGGGCATCCTCACCTGATAGCAAAATGAGACCTGTAAAGACCAAACTATCCTTCTTGGTCTCATTTGCGTTCATCCCAAGAGTTTATCGCTATGTGCCTGGCACAAAAGTCGCGGGCAGGGCGCTATCTTTAGGGCACCTATGGACGCGAATATAGTGTTGAGCCTTTCGGGGGTGATGGTTCGCCGCGAGGAGAAAATAATATTAGGACCTGTCGATTTTTCGGTCAGCGAAGGCGAACGCTGGGTAATTTTGGGGCCCAACGGGGCAGGTAAATCTACATTATTGAAATTGTTAGCGGCGATGAGCTTTCCTACTCAAGGGATCGTTGAAATACTGGGCGAAATATTAGGCAAGGTCGATGTCTTTGAATTACGTCCGCGCATCGGATTTTGCAGCTCCGCCTTGGTCGAAACGATTCCAGAAGACGAATTGGTTCGCGATGTTGTCTTAACCGCGGCGTACGCAATCATGGGCCGTTGGAAGGAGGAGTATGACCTTTGGGATGAGTCGCGCGCCATAGCCCTCTTAACGACCTTTGGGGTAAGGAATCTGGGAGATCGCAGATTTGGAACGCTGAGTGAAGGAGAACGCAAACGCGTTCAAATTTGCCGAGCACTCATGGCAGATCCCGAGGTCTTGTTGTTGGATGAACCAGCAGCCGGGTTGGATTTAGGTGGTCGGGAAGATATTTTGTCTCGGTTTGCTAATTTTTCGCGCGATTCACAAGCGCCAGTAACAATTCTGGTAACACACCACATAGAAGAGATTCCAGAAGGAACTACCCACGCACTCTTAATGAAAGATGGATTGATTGCGGTATCTGGTCCGGTTGACGAAGTCATTACTTCGGAACATGTGAGTGAAGTCTTTGGATTGCAGGTATCGGTACAAAAAGAGAATGGGCGCTTTTTCGCACGAGCTTGAAGAATTAGGTAAATGGG
>JANXME010000340.1 GCA_025354785.1 Actinomycetes bacterium
AAATTCAGAAAGTCGCAGATATCCTTCAGACAAGGCGCCTAATTGAGGGCTACCATCCCTACATTGCGGCCTTTTACGCGCCAGTAACTTCGAAGATCAGGGCAAAGGAGGCGAACTCTATGTGTCGCCTTATGGGCTTCGTTTCTCATCAAAAAACTACCTTCCCAAAAATGGCAGGCCATGGCTTCGATGAGTTTGTAGCGCTCTCCTCTATTCACTGTGATGGCTGGGGAGTGTCCACAATTGACCACGATGAAACTGCGGCGCATTTGGAGCGCGCTGCTGAAATGGCACAAACCAGTGCGCAGTTCGATGAGGCGGTAAAACGCTCAACGACGGACGGGGGGCTGCTGCACTTGCGTTGGGCCACCGCCGGGCTACCGGTAAGTGAAAACAATGCCCATCCCTTTGTCTATGGGCAATTTACCTTTATTCATAATGGCTCGATCCGGCCTCCCAGCGCGCTGGATCCTTTCGTCGGTTCAAAATTCGCCCCGTTTATTACAGGCGATACTGATAGCGAGAGATACTTCTTTGCTCTTCTAACCGAAATTGAGCAACATGGTTTTATTCGCGGGGTTTTGCGGGGGGTGAAACTAATTTCTAAGGTTTGCGAATATTCCAGCATCAACGCGATGATCATGAATGAAGATACTTTTATAGCGATCAGTGAACACGACCCAGCCAAGAAACCCGATTTCGGTGATGATAAATATTACGAACTTAAATTTCGCGCCGATGCGCAAGGAGTCGTGGTTGCTTCAAGTGGATGGCCGCAAGATGGATGGATAATTTTGCCGAACCATCACGCCTTGGTTGTAGATCGAAAAACATTTGCAATTCAAGTTGTAGAGATCTAACTCTTCTTCTCTCCAGATTTTGTTTTCTCAATCTTTATCTTCTCAGACGTCGGAGACGGACTTGTTTTGCGTGAATCAAGATCGGGTTTCTTAGCCATTCCACCTTGTCCTGGTTGCCCCATCTGTGGTGGAACGCCATTTCCGCCTCCCATAGGCGCCATCGCAGCGGCAGATTTACCAGCTTGTGCGGTAGGGGTGCCTTTATAGCAGCCGATGATGTAAGGAAAGGTGTCGGTAACGTGATAACCATAAGTGCCATCGGGTTCGGTGCGACCATTGCATGAATCTAATACTGAACTCTTGCTGCTCTTGGCATAGGTATAAGAATCCCAACTCGCAGTGGTCGGATTACCTGTCATGGAATAACCAGAAACCATTTTCATCGTAGCTTTACAAGCTTTATCCACGCAGCCAATATTGTTGTAAATCGGAAAACCATCCAGGGCGTACCCAACCACTGTCTGCTTAGATAAATTACATTGCGCCGGAGAATATATTGCGTGCTGGTGATATTCGCTGGCAGGTCCAGTATGTCCGCCGCACGAATCTAGAA
>JANXME010000002.1 GCA_025354785.1 Actinomycetes bacterium
CTTAACAAAATTCAACCAATCTCGACTTGGACTGGCGGTATCGCTCTTATTTGTTAAGACATCGACTACGTCTCCATTAGTTAGCGAAGATTCAAGTGGAACAAGACGACCATTGACCTTGGCTCCGACGCATCGATTTCCCACTTCAGTGTGAACAGCATAGGCAAAATCGACTGGCGTGGAACCTCCCGGTAGAGCGATTACATTTCCTTTAGGTGTGAAGACAAAGACCTCCGGACTTCCCAGATCAAATCGAAGCGCCTCTAAGAATTCGCTCGGATCCTCTGTCTCCTTCTGCCAATCATGGAGTTGGCGCAACCAGAGCATTTCTGGAGCTTTCTGGTTCTCTCCCCCTTGCTTGTATTTCCAGTGTGCGGCAATACCAAATTCCGCCCGCGCGTGCATGTCATAAGTTCGTATTTGGATCTCTATCGCTTTACCAGTGGGTCCAATAACTGTCGTGTGCAAAGACTGATATAAATTGAACTTTGGCATGGCGATGTAATCCTTAAAGCGACCCGGCACCGGACTCCATCGCGCATGGATAGATCCCAACACCGCGTAACAATCTCTTACATCCTCAACTAGGACGCGAATTCCTACCAAGTCATAGATGTCGTTAAAATCGCGGCCACGTACGACCATCTTTTGATAGACGCTGTAAAAATGCTTTTGTCGGCCGGTAACTGTGGCGCGAATACCATCGCGGTTTAAATCCTCTTCAACCAGGGTCACGACGTCAGAGCTGAGGGCCTCACGAGATGGTGACCGCTCGGCCACTAAACGGGCGATCTCATCAAACTTCTTCGGCTCCAAAATCGCAAAGGAGAGATCCTCCAACTCCCACTTAATTGCGTTCATTCCCAATCGATGAGCCAGCGGGGCATAAATATCCAGCGTCTCGCGCGCTTTACGCTCGGCTGATTCAGCGGAAACGTATTTCCAAGTTCGCGCGTTATGCAGGCGATCGGCCAGCTTGATAACAAGCACTCTAATGTCGCGCGACATAGCGACGACCATTTTGCGGACGGTTTCGGCTTCTGCAGTAGGGCCGTAGAACAACTTATCCAATTTTGTAACACCATCAACTAGCGACGCGACATCGTCGCCGAAATCCGCCTTCAATTGTCGAAGGGAATATTTCGTATCCTCCACAGTGTCGTGGAGCAGCGCGGCAACTATGGTTTCAGTATTTAGCCCTAAGTCGGCCAGAATTTGCGCCACCGCTACAGGATGCGTGATGTACGGATCACCAGATTTGCGAAACTGACCGTCATGAGCTTTAGAAGCGGCCAAGAAGGCGCGCTCTAAATCATCTTCCTTTATAGAAGAGTGATGTTCACGCATTGAAGCCATAATCGGGGCGATCATGGTCTCCATCTACATTAGTCTACGTCAGAGCGTTAGAGCTTTCGCTCTCAAGTGTTGAACGGTTACCGTCGTCGATTTCGCTTTGGTTGATTACGCGGCCCCCGCTTAGTAGCTCCCTTGACCGCACTCTGCGCTCCGGCAGAAGCAGCAACAGAGTTAGCCATCGCCGGGGCTGCGTTTCGAGCGCTCACTCGCTTAGCCAAAGCCTGCATAGCTGGTTCGCGTTCGCGCAATCGAGCCAGGATCGGCGTAGCAATAAAGATAGATGAATACGTTCCGGTCGCCAGCCCAATAAATAGCGCTAACGAAAGATCTTTAAGCGTTCCAGCGCCTAAAAGACCCGCTCCAACGAAGAGAATTGAACCCACTGGCATCAACGCAATTAGAGAGGTATTAAAGGATCGAACTAGTGTTTGATTGACTGCCAGATTGGCGGCCTGCGAATAAGTCATCTTTGATGTACTTGTGATCGTGCGAGTATTTTCGCGAACCTTGTCAAATACAACAACGGTGTCGTACAACGAGTAACCCAAAATAGTTAAGAATCCAATCACCGTCGCCGGTGTAACGTCAAAGCCCACCAGTGCATAGATTCCGACAGTGATAAAGACGTCATGTATCACTGCGATTATTGCTGAGATGGCCATTTTCGGTTCGAAGGCCATGGCCAAATAAAGAAGAACGACAATCAAAAACCCGAATAAACCATAGAGGGCCTTACGAGTAATCTCTTTTCCCCAAGAGGGACCAACAATCTGAGTATCAATCGATTCGGCTGTGACGCCAATTTCCTTTGCAAGTGAATCCTGCAATTGATTTGATTCCACCGAAGTCAGTGCGCCAGTTTGAACACGCACTTTATTACTGCCCAATTTCTGCACAATGACTTCCCCAGGAATCTTGGCATTTGTTACCGCGGTGTTGGCGGCATCCAGTGAAACTCCAGCCTTTGAGACTGTAAAGGAAGAGCCACCCTTGAATTCAATGCCGAGGTGTAGCCCTTGAGTGGAGAGCGCTATCGCAGAGGCAACAATTAGAATTCCGGAGAAGGCATACCAGCGGCGACGCTTTTCGATGAAATCTACAGAAGTCTCGCCACGATAGAGGCGACCACCTAAGCCTGCGAACTTTGACATATTTATGCCTCCTCAGTCTTCGATGGAATCAAAACGCCCAAACTCTTGCCCGATAGCCCCGAGAGTGGATGGCCGGAGCTGTAAAACTTGATCCGAGTGATCACAGTTACCAAAGGCTTGGTGAATATAAAGACGACAAATAAGTCAATTAGGGTGGTAAGTCCCAATGTAAAGGCGAAGCCTCGCACGCCACCCACTGCAAAGAGGTAGAGGAGGGCGGCCGCAATAATAGATACGAAGTCGGCAACAATGATTGTACGACGCGCTCTTAGCCAACCCGTTTCAACCGCTGAACGCACGGAACGTCCTTCCCGCACCTCGTCCCGAACACGTTCGAAGTAGACGATGAACGAGTCAGCGGTAATACCGATTGCGACAATTGCACCTGCGATTCCAGCCAGCGTTAAAGTAAATCCAATCCACTTGCCAAGTAGCAGGAATAGCAAATAAACAAGTGAACCAGCCACGACCAATGAGCCAACCGAGACCAAACCCAATCCGCGATAGTAAAGAAGTGAATAAAGCACAACGAGCAATAAGCCAATGAATCCAGCCAATAAACCAGCGTGCAACTGATCAGCACCTAAAGATGGCGAAATCTGCTGAACCTCTCCGCGATCAAATGCCAAAGGTAGCGCGCCGTACTTAAGAACATTTGCCAAGTCTGTTGCTTCCAGTTGGGTAAAACTTCCTGTGATTTCGGCGCTGCCCGAGTTAATTGCCTCGTTGATTCTCGGAGCTGAGACAACTAAACCATCTAAGACAATTGCCACTTCATTTTGAGGAGCCGCAAGAGATGTAACACGAGTGGTTAGAGCGCCAAATTTCTTGGTCCCATCGCCATTAAAAGTTAGAAGCACATACCAACCACTTCCAGTTGTTTGATTGATAGCCGCCGACGCCTTTGATATTTCACGTCCGAGAACTACAGCGCCGGCTAAAATGTATTTGCCCTGTCCGGCACGATCGCAAGCAACGATCGCATCATTGGCATTATCTGATCCCGTTCCCTGCCGATTCGCGGGCAACGTGCAGTCCAACGCCGCATAAGCGGCATTAACGGTCGGGCTGACACCAGCAGGTGGAGTCGCTGCCGTATCGGTAGTTTTGCTCGCTGTCGGCGCCCCTGAAACCAGAACCTGACGGAACCGAAGTTCGGCAGTTTGTCCCACTAATTCCACAACTCGACGGCCGGTATCACCAGGGACTGAAATTACGATTTGTCGATTGGTACCACTTCCTTGGGCGGTGACCTCGCTCTCAGCCACACCCAAGGAATTGACGCGTTGGCGAATGATTGAAACCGCTTGATCAATGGCCGCGGTGGTGACTTTTCCGCTCTCACCGGCGGCTAGTCGGGGCTGGAGCGTAACGCTGGTACCTCCACGTAGATCAAGACCAAGTTTCACCGAGGTCGCGCCTTGAATAAAAACGGCGGCGAGCAGGGCAACTAAGACGAGGGCCAAAATCGCAAGAGAGCGACCAGGTCTGACAGCGGTCTTAGGGGTTCTAGATTGCGCGTTGGTAGACATGGGTAGAGAGTCTAGGCATCGAAGGCTTGTGTGTCGAAAAGAGAAATTGGTGAGTTGCCCAGCGCCGCGGGTGGTTCAAAGCCCACATGGCGCCAACCCAGAGCGGTAGCAATTCGACCGCGCGGGGTTCGGGCCATAAATCCATTTCGGACTAAGAAGGGCTCAGCTACCGACTCCACGGTCTCGACCTCTTCCCCGACTGCAATTGCCAGCGTGGAAAGCCCAACTGGTCCGCCATTAAAGCGTTCGACCAGGGCCATAAGCACCGCTCGATCAAGTCGATCCAGGCCAAGTTCATCGACTTCATACATTTCTAACGCGGCTCGGGCATCTTTCAAGGAGAGTGTGGAAGGAGCATCGCCCCCCTTTACCTGTGCGTAATCTCGAACTCTGCGCAATAAGCGATTTGCGATTCGAGGGGTACCTCTAGATCGTCCGGCAATTTCAGAGATTGCCGCCATCTCCACTTGCAGGTTCAACAGCCCTGCACTTCTATCCAAAACTCGAGCAATTTCCCTTTGATGGTAAAAATCTAAATGTGCGGTGAAACCAAAACGATCACGCAATGGGCTGGGTAAGAGGCCAGCTCGGGTTGTCGCCCCCACCAAAGTGAAATGTGGTAGTTGTAGCGGTATCGCCGTCGCTCCTGGCCCTTTTCCAACAACCACATCAACACGAAAATCCTCCATCGCCAAATAAAGTAACTCCTCTGCCGGGCGTGGAAGGCGATGAATTTCATCAAGAAACAAAATCTCCCCTTCCGTCAGCGAAGACAGGATCGCCGCCAAATCTCCCGCATGAGTGATCGCCGGACCGCTTGTAATCCGTATCGGCGTATCCATTTCGCTGGCCAATATCAGAGCCAAGGTGGTCTTGCCCAACCCGGGTGGCCCAGAAAGCAGTATGTGATCGGCACTGGTGCCACGGTGTCGCGCGGCGCGCAAGAGCACATCAATCTGCTCGCGCACTCTTTCTTGCCCAATGAATTCCTTTAGCGTCTTAGGCCGTAGCGCACCTTCGGCAGCTGATTCTTCACGTGCTACTACTGGAGAGATGATTCTCTCATCGCCACTCATGTAAGACGGCCTCGCCCACCTTCTTGCAGCGCGGCTTTGAGTAAATCGCTAATATCCATATTCGTCGCATCTTCGCCAGCTTCTTGTAATGAGCCTAACAACAAACCAATCGCTGCGTCGGCCTCCTTGGGCGAAAATCCCAAAGAAACTAGCGCGCTAGACAATTGATCTCTCCACAAAGGCAGGTGGCCGATTGGCAAAGATGAATGGCGCGAAATCTTGCCCTTCAATTCCAAGATTAAGCGCTGCGCACCCTTGTGTCCGATTCCCGGCACCCGCTCTATCGCTGCCACATTTTCTTGATTTACTGCCGAGCCCAACTCCTCTGGAGTCAGCACCGCCAGAATTGACATTGCAACCTTTGGACCGATTCCAGAAACAGTCTGCACCAACTCAAATAATTGACGTGACTCTTCATCCGCGAAGCCAAAGAGAGTTAGTGAATCTTCTCGTACCACCAACGATGTGAAAAGTTGAGTATCAGTTCCCATCGTTAAGCGCGAGCTGGTATTGGGTGTAATAAAAACAGAGAACCCAACTCCCCCTACTTCAATGACTGCGCGCTCTGGCGATAAATTTCGCACCCGCCCCAATAATGAGGAGATCATCGGCGCAACTCCTTGATTCGCAATTTCTCAAGCAGAACGGCTTCCGTTAGACGGCTCGTACTAGCCCCTCTCCAGAGGTGACAGATCGCAAGCGCAAGTGCATCTGTACTATCAACAGGTTTTGGAACCACTTCTAAATTCAGAAGACGCCGGACCATCTCGGCCACTTGCGTTTTATTGGCTCTGCCTGTCCCGGTTATCGCAGCCTTTACTTCAGTGGGGGTATGCATCACTACGGGTACTCCAGCCTTGGCCGCAACAAGGAGCGCGATTCCCGCGGCTTGGCCAGTGCCCATAACCGTGCGCAGGTTTAATTGCGAGAAGACCCTTTCTACCGCGATTGCATCGGGCTGATGCCGGTCTACCCACGCACGGATTTCGACTTCCAAGGAAAATAGGCGTTGCTCCAGCGCCATGGATGCAGATGTTGTAATGACACCAACTTCCACGAGAAAAAGTGGCGCGCCTACTGCACCCTCTATGACGCCTATTCCGCAACGCGTAAGTCCGGGATCCACTCCAAGGATGCGCATCGCTACGCGCTCCGCGTCAGAATCAGGACATTCACGTACTCAGCCTAGGTTGCCAGCGCGAACCTTCACTCCAGACTCGCCATAACTTCATCGGAGATATCGAAATTTCCGTACACATTCTGAACATCGTCGAGTTCTTCGATCGCGTCGATGAGAGCAAAGACGCTTTTGGCCTGGTCGGCATCGAGGGGAATAGACATTGACGGCAGAAAGGAAGTCTCGGCAGATTCGTAATCAATGCCTGCAGGCTCCAGCGCCGCACGAACGGCTACCAGATCGCTTGGTTCGCTGACGATTTCAAAAGAATCTCCGATGTCATTTACTTCCTGCGCTCCAGCTTCTAACACCGCTTCTAAAATCGAATCTTCCGTGACCTTGGCAGTTTTTGTAACCAATACCACGCCTTTGCGACTAAATAGATAAGCCACAGACCCGGGATCTCCCATTCGCCCGCCATTGCGGGTAACGGCAACTCTGACTTCTCCCGCCGCTCGGTTGCGATTATCAGTTAAGCATTCAATCATTAGCGCGACGCCACCAGGACCGTAACCCTCGTACATAATGGTCTGCCAATCAGCCGCTCCCGCCTCCAAGCCGGCCCCGCGCTTTATGGCACGTTCTATGTTGTCGGCTGGCATGGAATTTTTCTTAGCTTTGGCCACCGCGTCGTAAAGGGTGGGGTTACCAACCACATCAGGTCCGCCAGTGCGAGCAGCGACTTCAATGGCTTTAATAAATTTTGCAAAAGATTTGGCGCGACGCGAATCTATGATCGCCTTCTTATGTTTGGTTGTCGCCCACTTGGAATGGCCGGACATTTTCACCCCACCCTAAAAGTATTTTCTCTTCTTATTTGAAATCTACTTGGCTCACATTATCTCAAAATTGTAACTAACCCTTGCAGACAACATCTAAGAAATAACGATGGATGCGATTGTCTGAAGTGAGTTCGGGATGAAATGAGGTCGCAAGGAGATGGCCTTGACGCACCGCAACCGCATGTGTGCCCGCCCCGGTCATAGATACAGAGCCCAATACCTCAACTTTCGCTCCCACTTCCTCGACCCAAGGCGCCCTGATAAAAACTGCCCGCATTGACTCATGTAGACCTAGAAGTTCAATATCGACTTCAAATGAATCGACCTGGCGCCCAAAAGCGTTTCTCCTGACCGTTATGTCCAACCCTCCAAAAGTCGTTTGATCGGCAGCAGCATCCAATACACGATCGGCGAGCAATATCATTCCAGCACAAGAACCATATGCAGGCATTCCAGATTTAATACGTTCCTTTATCAAATCAAAGACTTCAAAGGTGTGCGCCAAATGCGCAATCGTCGTAGATTCTCCCCCAGGAATTATCAACGCATCGACACTCAAAATTTCCTCTGGTCTGCGCACCGCGAAAGCAACTGCACCACCGTGCTCAATTTGCTCGATGGCAGCTATGTGCTCTCTAACATCGCCTTGCAACGCGAGAACGCCAACTTTAAAAATTGCTTTTCTCACAATTCGACTTTGTCAGGCGTTGGTAACTACTTACCAACCACGCGTTGCCAAAAGGTGTGGGACTGGAATATCTGCCACGTTGATACCAACCATCGCATCGCCGAGCCCACGCGACGCATCGGCAATGACCTTTGCATCATCAAAGAAAGTGGTCGCCTTAACACAAGCGGCCGCTCTGCGAGCGGGATCTCCAGATTTGAATATTCCAGATCCAATAAATACCCCGTCGGCTCCCAGATGCATCATCATGGCCGCATCCGCCGGAGTTGCTATGCCACCAGCGGTAAAGAGCACTACCGGTAATTTGCCAGCCTGAGCTACTTCCTTTACTAGATCAAATGGGGCCTGCATTTCTTTGGCTGCAACATAGAGTTCATCTTCACGCATCGAAGTTAAGCGACGAATTTCGGCGCCGATTTTTCGCATATGGGTCACCGCATTTGAGACATCGCCAGTGCCGGCCTCACCCTTGGAGCGAATCATGGCGGCGCCTTCATTTATTCTGCGCAAGGCTTCACCTAGATTTGTGGCTCCGCAAACGAAGGGCACAGTGAAATTCCACTTGTCGATATGGTTTTCGTAATCGGCCGGAGTCAGAACTTCTGATTCGTCTATGTAATCAACACCTAAATATTCCAAAACTCGAGCCTCAGTAAAATGGCCGATCCGCGCCTTCGCCATGACGGGGATGGAAACGGTTGCCTTTATTTTCTCGATCATGTCCGGATCTGACATCCGAGAAACGCCGCCTTGCGCGCGAATATCTGCCGGCACGCGTTCTAGCGCCATCACTGCAACAGCGCCCGCATCTTCGGCAATTTTGGCCTGCTCGGCATTGACGACATCCATGATGACGCCACCTTTTAGCATTTCTGCCATCCCGCGCTTGACTCGAGCGGTTCCCTTTACCTCAGACATGAAAACTCCCTTAACAGGTTGAAAACGCTTTTTTCTAAAGCGAGCCTAGGCGCCCAATCCTACTTTGTCGGCGCTGGGCTCGGGGACCTGGTCGCGGCGACCGTTGGCGCTGGGAAAGTGAATTCTGGCTCCTGCGCCAGTAGCGCCACCCAAATTTGCCCGCGCGCAAAATTAAGCGGTGTGCCATCAGCGGTTGTCCAAGAGGTACCAGATTCGGCTGTTGGTCGCTTCCAAATTGCGGCAAATACTTTTCCATCGCGCAATATGTAGCCTGAGCCACTACCGATTGTGGCCGAGAATGGTGTTACTCCGCCGAATTTATCTTTATAGACAGAATCGGTAATGGAGACCTTTTGTATCACCAGAGTAGAAGCCCCCAACTGTTTGCCGTCATCGGCCAAATCCGGAACACCCGCATGAAAGAGCAACCATCTGGATTCATCCATAGACCATCTAGCACTGTAAGCGTTGTTGGGCCACTTCATTGTTACTAAGTCAATCAATCTTCCACCCGCTGGCACATCGCCAAAGATCCAACCCATCGCCTTGGACTTGGCGATAGTTTTGCCATCGTTTAATATTTTTTGCATGAGAAGATCGGCTCGAAGTACTAAGTCAACTGGTGGGATGCGACTGGGATCGCGCGGATAGACGGTGGGCGACTCACGTTGCGCTCCCAGATTTTCCAAATTCGCCGACGCTATTACTGGTAGGAGTTTCGTTTGAGCACCACTGTAGGCAAATGCAACATGGCCGTACTGAGCCAAGATATCCATATCACTTATTCGCGCACTTCTCACTGGGCCAATTCGAGTTGGGATCGAGGATGAGAAGACGGCAGCAAGTCGCGTTAATCCCGCTTCCACTTGCTCGATGTAGACAAGGTCTGCGCTATCTATCCCAATTTGTGGATGGGCTTGGCGGGTGTCGTCAATCTTCACTACCAATACGGGACCATCATTGCCAGCGCGCCCGCTTATCGAATTGTAAGTTGGGACGAACGTCTTGGCAGAAATGGGCTTTGCAGGAGAAAATCTTTGCGCGCATCCCACGAGTAGAAATAGAACTACCGGCGCAATTACTGCCGCACTCTTTAATCGCCTAGAGGACATCATCTTCGAATTCATAAGTGACGGGCAACGGAGCGCGCCCGGCCAACCTAAAGATTTTGAAAATTAATTTCTTGCGCACCATACGAGTTCGAACCACTGCGTCAACATGGATCGCAATCGCCACTCGTATCTTTTCTGTCAAATTTGATAACTCTTTTAGCAGGGCGTTATCGGTCATGCTGGGCTCAGTACCAAAATCATTTTGAAGTAGTCCAAGGGCGCCAGAGAGCCCGCTTTCGGCCATCGAGCGCATCGCGATAGGAGCCTCTCGTGCTTCATAAGCCGCGGCCGTAAGTAATAGGGAGGATGCAGGATCTGCCATATCGCTACGCGCAAGTTCTAGCGCTACTGCCGCCCGTCTTTGTAAGAGACCATCAAGATTGGCCCAGCTTGTCTCAACTCGATGATGCAATCTGTCCAATCGGGTGGCGGAAAAAGAGAGGTACCAGAGAGCGATCAAAATGAAGAGGATGAGTGCGAAACTCGTCTTCAATGTGGCTCACCTTCGCGCACGGCAAAACGATTCCATGGCTTGGTTTGCGATGCCAAGCGCACTTTCGTTTCGCCAACCATCGCCATTTCATAGACAGAAAAAATTTCCTCAGCCACACTATCCCAATCAAATTTTTGAGAGTGGATCTGACCTGCTCTGGCCAACTCTTGCCTGGCAGTTTCATCTCGAAGGAGTTCGATAATTACCTGGGCTAAAGCAGTCGAATCTTCTGACGGGAAAAGAGAACCGAATTCTCCCCCACCCGTAAGTGAGACGAAGGCCGGAAGATCGCTGGCAACCACCGAAGTACCAGCGGCCATCGCCTCGGCCAAAATGATGCCAAACGATTCACCGCCAGTATTTGGAGCCACGTACAAAGATACCGATGCCAGAAAATCTGCCTTCTCTTCTTCACTTAACCTACCCAAAAATGTGACGCGACTTCGCAATTGTGGATCAATAGATCGCACAAAATCTTCACTCTCCCCGGGGCCAGCAACAAAAACACGCACTTCAGGAATAAATCGGCTAACTACTGCGATTGAATCCAGTAGCACAGATAACCCCTTTCGTGGCTCTTCAAACCTACCGATGAAGCCCAAGCTCGAACCCGACCATTCCGGGCGCGCCCTGCCATCGCTAAATCTCTTCGCATAAATTCCATTTGGTATAACAATCGCGTCGGTCTCTAAGTGGTCGGTCAAAGTCAACCGTGCCGCTTCACTGACCGCAATTCGTGCAGAAAGTTTTTCAATTACTGGTTCCAGGAATGGACCGATTGCATAAATGGCCTTCTGTTTTTTTGCGGCCGCATGGAAAGTTCCCACCATTGGGCCTTCCGCCGCCCAACACGCCAACAGTGAGAGGGAGGGAATCGCCGGTTCGTGCAAATGCAGAATGTCGAATTTGCCTTGACTTATCCATTGTCGTACCCGCGAAAAAGCGATTGGTCCAAAGAGCACACGGGCTACCGCCCCGTTGTAAGGAATGGCGATTGGTTTTCCGGCGCTTACTACATAATTCGGGGCGCGGGAATCATCAACGACAGGCGCCAGGACCGAGACGAAATGCCCCTGCGCCAATAGATACTCACTTAAATCTCGAATATGCGCCTGCACCCCCCCGGGCACATCCCATCCGTAAGGGC
>JANXME010000009.1 GCA_025354785.1 Actinomycetes bacterium
GCAGCCCCAGCAGGTGGGGGAGGCGGTGGCGGCGGGGGTGGCATGTCCCCTCCCGGCGTGGAAGAGGGTGAGGGTGACGCTCAGACCCCTCCTGGTCTTGATGGCGCCCCACCCTCTGGCGTAAATGCTCCGCCCGCGCCACCTACCCCAGGTGGTCAAGGTGTTGGTGTTAAGGGTGATGAGAACGAGTCTGTGACAGATTTAGGCAAACCAAAACCGACCAAATCCAGTCTGGATAATCTGAAGTCAGAGATTTGGAATGATGATCAGTTTGGCAACTGGAAAGCTGAAGAGGTGTCAGATCTAATATCTCTCATTGAGACTGGTGAAACAGACTCAGCCTTCTGGCACCAATTAAGCCAGAATGCGCTATTTATGGAAGCTGCTTCAGTTGCTAATAGCGATGGTATGTGGTCCGCCATCGACGAATATCTAATAACACAATCCTATCCGGAAAAGGATATTCAAGAACTCCAATATATTCTAGAGCAGGAAGGTCAGCTAATGGCGCCCGAAGCTAATGAAATGTTGCTGGGGATTGAACAAGGTTTGCCGGAAGATGCCGGTAATCTGTCTGATAGTCAGTTTGCAGCAGTTGTTGCCGGCTTGATTAAGAAGAACAAGGCTAAGATTACCGCAGATAATGCTAACTTTTTATCTGGGTTCGATGCACCCGATACTACTAGTCTCATGGGCGACATGAGTGATCTACTAGCCAAGAAAAAGGCTCAGCGCAAGTCTAAAAAGTAGGGTGTAACTAAGGGTAGTCAAAGTTTAATTATATTTATTAGAGGTACATATGTTCAAAAAGAATGGTCAAGGTAAGTCATTGGGGGTAGTGCAGCCCGCTCTCGTGCAAGAAAAATTGCCGACTCCTCCGGTTCATGTAAAGGCCGAAGAAAAAGAAGTGGCTCCAAAGCCGGTTGAGAAAACATAATGTTTCTTAAACATGCCAAGGTACCTATTATAGCAATTGCTGAAGCCAAGCTTGAATCTGGCTCCGATGCTCTTTCGTTTAAGCTGACCGCTGGACGTAAGGATGCGTCGTATTATCAAGCAAATGCCGGGCGCATTGATGTTGGTGGTATGTTGAAGTTGGTTGCAGAGAATTACGATATTTCAGCCAATCCACACGACTATATATTTGAGGCCGCACGCGCTGTAACTGCCGAAGTGCCAAATGAGAATGGCGACGGATTTCCTCGTAACGAGTTGTTGCGGTTTGACCATCGTCTAGGTAAGGCGGTTTATCAGACGTTCATTCTTAAGCCACATCACATCAACCATCGCGCAGACAATCCCAAGACCTCACGCGGCGTAGTACTGGATGCGTCATATAACGATATGGCACCGCCGTTAAATAATTGTCCCGATTGTGGAACCAAGACGGCCGGTGTTGAAGGTCGTGATGCTGCGACTGGAATCCATTGCATCAAGTGCGGTTCAGTGGTTAAGGATGAGTTCGTAGAACTTTTGCTAGCTATCGATACCAAGAAAGATCCGACATTTGCTGAAGGTGTTAGGACTGGTTCACTTGATAGCCTAAGTATGGGGTGTGAAGCAAGCTATACAGATTGTAGCATCTGTGATAATCGAGCCCGTTCGGTATCTGAATTTTGCAGCCACATAAAGTCTGGCAAAAAGAAGCGGTTTAAGACTGCATCTGGTATGCGTATGAGTTTCGAGAAGTGTGGTGGTGTTATTTTCACTGAAATTTCTCGTGTTGATCAGCCAGCCGATCCAACAGCCAAACAGCGCGAATTGTTTAGTTATCCAATGTCTACCGAGTCTGATATGCTTATCATGTCCACTCGGCTGGCCAAAGTCGAAAATCTGCTGAGAGTTGCTCAAGCTGTGCAGTCACCGCCGGTTGCTCCAAAGCCGAAGGTCCCATCTCCAATTGAACCCCCAGGTCCTCCTGGCGCTGAACCGCAGCCAGAAGACATGGCATCAATGCCGAAACAGCCTCAGTCGAAACAGCCGAATCAATCATATGATGGTGATCCAGCGAAAGCACCGGCTGGCGATCCAAATCTTAGCGATGAGGTTGGCGACGAAGTAACAGATCCAACACGTCACGAGACGATGGAATCGTTGCATCAATTGATTACTGAGCTTAGCCAGAATGCTGTTGGTAGCCCAGATTTGAACACACAGAAAGAGCTTTCAGTTTGGCAGAAAGCTTTATCGTTACTAGAAGATATGGATCGTGCTGATCAGAATGAGCATGGTGGTCCGAGCGCACTTAATCCAGCCGCTAACCCTGTTGAGCCTCCAGCTGGTCCGAACACTCCAGGCTTGGAAGCATATGTTGCACAAGTGGAAATTTCGCCCCAGGTTCCATTTAAAACCTTGGCAGAGTCTATTAAGTGGGCTGAATCTTCCGTGTATAAGCTAAAAGCTGAGAATCATCGGCTCGCCAGTGAACGTGAATTACGTAGTCGTGATGCAGCCGCAAGTGGTCGCCCATTTTTAGCTTGGGAGAATGCGTCATATACTGCGCAGATAAAAACTAATGGCCAATATATCGAACGTCTTGGTAAATATGTCGCGAAGGCCCGCGAGCTAGAAGCTTCAGGTGCGCCATGGGGCAAGGATTTGACCCGTTCAATGTCTAGATTCTTTGCGACCAAGATTGGCCAGCAGGCTTTAGATGAAGTCATGGATAGTCTTGATGAGGTCGAGCAATCGAATCCTCAAATGGTCGAAATGATCAAGATGACTCTCCAACCGGATGGTGGTGTTGCTGGAGGGTCCGGTTTGAATGATTATCTTCAGAAGCGTGAAGACTCACAAGATCAGCACGTTACAAATGAAGAAATGGGTATCCGTCCTGAAGAACAAGGTGGTCCAAAATTACCGGGCGCGATGGCTGGTAGAAAAGCAGTTGAAGATTCAATTGCATCGGATATAAATGATATTATGGGATCTGTTAAGGAGAATCAAGTGGCAACCTCAAAAGAACTAAAGTTTGCAGGCATCTATAAGGATGTTCAGGTGTCAGTGACTAAAGTAGGAAACGTGCGGGTGTCCACTTCTGCGGGCAATCTATTTATCGTTCGTCCTGCTATTAAGCCACAAGACAAGGCCGGCGCCAAACGAATTGCGCATGAAGTACTCGCTCATATTGCTGAATTTGGTCTGACAGAAACTGTGTTGAAGTACGACGCGGTTCTCGGACCCAAAATGGCTCAAGTTCTTGAGCATCACATTGAAGATTTTGATGGTGGTCGTGAAGATGGTGACAAGGGGCCGATCACTGATGACCACGAAACAGACATGGACTTCAAGATGGACAAGCCGAAAGACTCGCTTGTTGAAAAAGAACACACCGATCGTGCTGACGAAGTTCGTGAACAACGTGATCAGTCGAATGCAGATGTGCTAGAGGATCATTTGCCAGACCACAAGGATGGCCTACCTGCTGGCATTAAACCGATTACGGATAGTGAAGATTCAGATATGGATCATAAACGCAACAAGCCTTCTAAGAGCATCTTAAAAGATATAGAAGTCGATCACAAGGATCTGAAGCCGAAGAAGTCAGCTAAAGCTGCTGAATGGGAAAAGCCCTGGTTGAAGGATGAAGAGAAGGACGGCGAAGAGAAGGACGAAGGCAAGTCTGAAAAGAAAGAGAAGAAAGACGCCCAGATGCAACCTCCAGGCGCCATGCCTGCTGCGCCGGGCTCAACTGGTCCGACACCCGCTCCAAGTGCTGCTCCGCCTGCTAGCCCTCCTGCTGGCCCAGGCGTAATGTCTGCATCACCCGGTGCGATGTGCGCAGCTGGTGCGATGTGCGCAGATGTAATGTGTCCAGAACACGGGAAGGCTGCTCAGGATGGAATGACTCCTGGTGGAGCTCCACCAGGTGGCCCAAGTGCTATGCCAATGGGTGCCAGTATGGATAAGGCTGCTGCTCAGAAGCATCAAACTCGCGTAGAGCGACTTTACAAGACTCGCCTTGAAAAGGTCACAGCAGACAATGCCAAGAAACTAGCTGAAGTAGATAAGACTGCAGTCAACAAGGCACTAGCAAAACTGGCCCGCGCCATGAAGCTTGCTGCCAAGCGTCAAGAATTGAATATCGAATATTCACCTCTCAAGGCTGCAATGCATGATGTATTGGCCAATGAACTAGATCTCGACGCAGATACTATCTATCCAGGCATGGATGATTTTACGGCGTCCAAACTAGTAGAAAGCACCGCATCAACTGCTTTCACTGACTTTACAAACTCATTAATTAAGCGTGCAACCGAATTTTTGGCGATGTCAGATGAGGCACTGTCCGCGATCGAGTCAGATGTCAAGAATCTTCAGCCCGTAGGAATTAATGTGCAGGCTTCAGCGCAGCCTAAACAACCTGTTCGACAGACGCTAAAGAAAGCTGCTATAGATGGTAATTTTGTAGCTAAATCAGCATCAAGTGATGAAACTATTTCCAACGGTAGCAAGTGGGACAATATTCGCTCAGCCCTTAATACCACTAAGGTACAACGGACTAGTCAAGCATTGCTGAAGAAATAATCAGCAGCTAATTTTAGGATTTTAGGAGAGCAAAATGGGCTCAGTCGGACTTGGTAATACAGCAGATCTTGGCGCATTCCTTAACCGGATTTACCCCGAGGGCCTCGACCTTGGTCGTTGCCAAATCAATCAGGCGCTTGGCGTTTTCGTTGCCGATCCTGCTAATACGTTCAGAGCAGGCATGGCGGTAATGCGTGGCTCCACTGGGCTCGTGATTCCCTCAGACGGCACCGACTTTCTTGGCGTCGCCAAATGGAATCATGCCACCTCGCTAGTCTCAGCGGCAGTTGATGAGCAGATTGTTCTCGTCGGCACCACTGCGACGAACCTAAAGCACCCAACTGTTACTAACGTTCGTGTTGCTTCAGCCGCTAAGGGCACTGGTACGGTTTATGTCGTCACCACTGACTATACTCTCTCACTCCCTAACGGTACTGTAACACGTAACGGTGCCGGCGCGATCGCCACAGGTGCCACTGTTTTCGTTACCTACACTTGGGCAATCACTGAATCAGATTTGCTTGCTCTACAAGGCAAGAACTTCTGGAATACCAATGATGAAGTTGCAATGGCTGATGGCCGCTGCACTGTCATCACTGACGCAGACCTTATCTACACCACTCAATATGACACCACTAAGGTTTATGCGCTTACTGGTGCGACCAGCGACGTGTATGCTTCAGTTGCTGCTCCTGGGTTGTTTACTTCAGATAACGCATCCTCAGCAGTTTTCGTTGGCCGTGTGTTCCAGGTTCCAACAGCGGCAGACCCGTTCCTAGGCTTTAGACTCAACCGTGGTCTAGTCAAGATCTAATTAGTTAACGGGACATAATAAGAGATATTGGAGAAACCACATGGGCATCGTAAATCCTTACCGGCAATTAAAGGGCGCTCCAGTTCAAAAGACTGCTGCAGCTGACACCAAGACCGAGCTACCTGTTGCAAAGGTCAAGTTTGCTGGCAAACAGCATCTAGGCAATAGCAACGACGAGACTCTCTTTGATGAGACTGGTACGTTCAATCCTAAGGCATATGGTGGCGACACCGATACTCGGGATGGCATTCAAGCGGCACTTGGTTCTCCAAAGAACCGGATGTTCGACAATGCTGGCCAGATTAACGCCAACGACAAGAAGGATGCGCTTACTCAGATCGCGTATCTCTTGAACAATGTCACCAAGAAGTCTGCAGGCTCACTCTATCGCGAGGCTTCACCTCTTCAAGCCGATGAACGCCGGAAGGTGTTGGCGGCTGCTATGCGCGATCCAAGTGGTGAAGGTTTCGCCATCGTCGGCCAGGAATTGCTCCTACCGATTAAGGACATCATCGACTACGAAGGTTGGGCGCGTAAGATTTTCCGCGTTCGTCCGCTAGCGCAAGGCGAGTTGTTCCGTATTGCGAAGGACGTTCGTTCAACTGCTTGGACCGTTGGACAGGATGGTCAATCAATCGAATCACGTCTATATGGCCGGTATGTTACGCCGTCAGAGTTCAAGATTACATCATTCCCGACTGTTGATATCGAAGATATCTATCAGATGAATTTCGACGTTCTAGACCGTGCTCAAGATACTGCCCGTCAGGAAATTGAGTTGGAAGAGGACAAGCGTGGTCTTTCTCTAGTTGATCGTGCGGCTACTACGGTTAATGCCACCACGATTTTCTCAACCCTAGGCGTTGCTGCTCTAGAAGATATCCGCTATCAGGTCGAACGTCATCGTCTTGTTGTTGAGAAGTTCCTCATCAACCGTCGCGAGCTTACCGACCTCATCAAGACCGCAGTTGGCCTTGGTGCATCAAGCCAGCACGTAGATCCTGTAACTGAACGCGAATTAATCCTAGCTGGTTACGTAGGTAACGTTCTAAACGCACAAATCATCACCGCTGCTGGTACGGGCGTTGAGGAAGTTGTTCCCGCCGGTACTGTCTACGCTGTCACTGGTAGCGAATACATGGGCGAAATGGGCATCCGCGTTGAGCTATTCTCTGAGCCATTTAACAAGTTCTCACAACGTGAACTAGTGAAGGGTTGGGCATTCGGTGAAATCCTCGGATTCGTAATTCCGAACAGCCGCGCCGTTGCTAAGGGCACTAAGTAATTAAGTCGATGCAGTAACATCAGCCCTGCGAACCCTCTATAGGTCAGCAGGGCTGATCTGTATCAAACACACCATTCAGAAAGTCGACAACTGTCAGTCCGAAATCATTCTTAGCCCATATCTTGCATGCAGTAACGACGTCCTCCGAAAGCATAGACGTAATATTCAATCCAGATTGTGATATTACGTAATTGGAGAATTCAGGCGGATATATAGCGCAACGTTCTCCAGCAGGGAATCGACTAGTGCATATTTTGCAATATATAATAACATCAAAAGAGTCATGAACGTAGACATCATACTGTAGTCCTTTGTACATGAATGCTGCAGCCGCTCCACCATAAAATGGTCCATCAACCACTTCTATGTTGGTCAGATAAAATTTCATGGTTATTCTGCGTGCATGAAATTCAGATACTCGTAGAGCTCTAATCCCATGTTATTGTGAAGCCACATAGCCATCATTCTACATGTATCATCTGATATATCATAGTATCTGCGGTGGCTGCCCATATAATCTGGATCTAATGGCCATATTCCACAATATTGCCCTCCGGTAAGCATTAATCGATGGAACACCATCGGTGTTTCGAAATATATGGTCACCATGTATATCTGACCATCACGTATTACATACTGTCGTAGGTCTGAAATTGAGTGAAAGCACATTCGTTTGTCGGTCACCGGTTTAAACATCTCTGGTCCGAGTGTACTACGTTTCACATGATAATATAACATTCGAACCCTTGCAAATCCTGGCAAGGCCATTAGTGACTTAAACATATTTTGGTAGTATAATGCCGCAACAATCATGATGATAGTGTTTAGATACAGCTGTTAACGATATTATTCTAAGTTCCAAACGAATTTGGTCCAGAACTGATCTCCAACATTGATTACATAGGTCATGATCTGAATCACTACGATATTTGCCACCTTTGGGGCTGAATGCGGTTGGGCGACTCTTGCACTGGGCACACAACTTCTTCCCAGTTCGCTTTTGCGTCGAGTAGTTGTCACGATTCATTGTACTACTTATAGTGCAATAACCATGCCAATTGACACTTCACATATGATTCAGACCCCAACCGCCTTTTGTAATTATGCCAACGAGGCTCCTTCTTCTCATTCTTGTGACGACGAGTGCTATTGCAAATCCCATACCTGTCTTGTCGCCACGATAAACAAGGAGATAGGTTCTCCTGTACTTTCTAAATGGCGTGGGCGTCAACTCCGCGAACAGACCGATATGGATATGTTCATGGAGTGTGACGATGAGTAACATAAGAGCATCATGGGATTCATATTTTATGGACATTTGTCGGATGGTTGCCACCAGGGGTACATGCCCCCGTTTAAAGGTTGGAGCCCTGCTTGTCAAGGACAAACGCATCATATCTACCGGATATAATGGTGTACCTTCCGGTGTGCCTCATTGTGACGATGTAGGATGCGTGTTATCTCCTGATGACCATTGCACATGGACAATTCATGCAGAGGTGAATGCCATCACCTACGCGGATGACCTTATATCTACTAGATATACCACAATGTATGTTACAGACAACCCATGTGCCAACTGTTATAAGGCAGCATATGAGGCCGGAGTCAGACGGATAGTATATGATCGCTTATATAAGTTAGTAGATTATTCTAATTTAGGACTAAATGCCAACCAGATGCCTGAGGTCGTTCAGCTAAAACGCGTTAACAGTATCTAGGATTGCCAGCACGCATATTCGTAATAATTATCTTTCTAACCACCGGGAGCATAGGTGAGAACTCTAGAAGTGATAGTATTAGACTCAGAACGACAATTTGTCGACTACATTCACCCAGCTTTTGCCCGCAAGCTTATTAAAGAGCAAGCTGCATCAGTATATTCGAGAGAACCTTTCGTCATACAAGTAAAGGACAGAAATTCTTTGCTTATCAAAAAGGATAGCACTATCATGATTTCAAATTTTACTGAATACTTCAAAACCGAAAAAGATGTTTACGTACAAAATGTGTCTAACTGTCAAGTTAGTGTCAGTTTTGAAGTTGGGCCTGGACATAGCGAATCATATTTGTTTACTAACTCACGTGACCCTGTAAATCTTACTCGGCAGATACCATATCAGGCAATTAAGAATTCAATGGATTTACGGAAGATGCTCAATCGTGTTCCTCCAGCGCTCAAATTAATGGATGAGCCGGATTTTAATGCTTACTACAAGAAGGCAGCAACGTCCAACGGACTTTCTGTTGAAGAGGCGATGGTGCAGGCTGAGTCGCGTCGGGCTCAAGCGGCCAACCACACACCGCTATCTGACGCAATTGCTGAAGAGAAGGCGAAGGAAGAGAATGTAAAGCCGAAGCAGATCGTGGTGGCTGAACAGGACGAGATTAATTCGCGTGTACTACATCTTTGCCTACAAGTTCATCCATCTGTGCCAGATCAGTCAAAGATGTCTGCGCAACAACTTTTAGCTGAGCTCGACGGACTTGGGCGGCTGACACTATCTGATTGGGAATATATTCAAAGCCATGGATTCTATAAGAGTGTTAAAAATCAGGCTAAGAAAATGGTCGCTCAATTGATTTCTTCAGATGGCGAAGAAGAGGCTCCAAAGAAGCCTGTTAAAAAGGCCAAGGTAGCTGCCGCCCCAGCTGAATAATTATTTAGTATATGTCTAATCAATTCAATGTTGGTACGCTGACCGATTTAGCCCACTCAATCTCTGGGGTGGGCAATAATTTTAATGGTGCACAACCAGAAGGCGTCGTGTCAACCACCCCCAGTCGTATTACTTGGGCTCCAGGCACGAACCAAGGTCTAATCAGTCCCACCCAGCTTGGATTAACAGTGCCAATACGAATTGTTAGCCTACGTTTGAACATGGCTGGTCAGGCGACTTTTTCAGTTAATTTGCTTGATGGTGCGACAACTACGGTTCTTTCATCGGGCACGACTGCTACTAGCTTCGTAGATGAGGCTTTGACATTTTTATCACCTGGACAATCACTACAAGTTGTGACAACTGGCGCTGGTACATCATCTGTGCAGATGGTATGCACAGTCATTGATGCTGCCGCCTACGTTCCGAGTTCACGCGGTCACTAATAGTTACAATTTCTAGAGTATTGGCTTGCCTCAATATTATATTGAGGCGATGCCAAATGTTATTCGGACTATTAGCCATAATTATGCAAGTAGCGCCCGATCAACTAGATGTTGGGGCGCTACTTCAAGCATTAATTGCTGCAATACATTCTAAGAATTGGGCTGTTGTGGTTGCATTGGTGGTCATGGTATCCACCATGATTCTCAACCGCATAGTTCTTCCTAGACTGAATGTACATAAAAAGTGGACGCCATTAATATCAGCCATTTTGGGCACTATTATATCTGGTGGTTCTGCATTGATTGGTATTGCGGTAGGCATGCCGTTTCAAGATAAATTGTCAATTTTAATTTCTGGATTGCTTGCTGGTGCGAGTGCTACAGGTCTATACGAACTGGTTGGTAAATATATTTTACCCAAAACATCAGATGCTCCAGAGCAACCTCCGACAGATCCAAAGGTGTAAAAATGAATACTAAACGAGTTTTACCGGTTTTCGCAATTGTTGCCGCAATGGTACTAGCAAACTGCGCCGCACATCAACCCCTAATTGTTTCTGGTGAGAGCCTTGCTCAGTTGGGTAACACATTTGTCGCTACGGCGGCTGCCATGGACAAGGCGCTTGACGACAAGGTTGTCACCCAGGATCAGTACGACAAATGGGCCACTTTTGGCAAGAAATTTCAAATGAGCTTTCCGCTTGCTGTTCGTCTCTGGCGAGTTGCCAAGGACTCTCAGGATGCGACTTTAGAGCAACAAGCTGTAGCGATGGTCGCTAGCATGGCTGCGGATCTAGCAGAGTTTTCAGCACTTGTCGGAGTTAAATAATGGAAGCTTTAATTATAAGTTTGGTCATGGCACTCATACAGGCGATGCCAACGTTGATCGATACGATTAGCAAGTCTACCGGCATGTCACAGACAGATAAAGACAAGTTACTTGCCGATATTGATGCACATTTGGCCGCTGCTGCATCGGCCGTTGCGGCGGTTAAATTTCGGTCACCTCCTCCGCCAGCACCCCCAACCCAACCAATTCCAT
The DNA here is from genome assembly GCA_025354785.1 of Actinomycetes bacterium. Taxonomy (GTDB): domain Bacteria; phylum Actinomycetota; class Actinomycetes; order Nanopelagicales; family Nanopelagicaceae; genus QYPT01. Next base: position 10,775 of record JANXME010000009.1, read on the forward strand.
AACTTGTTGGGGCACAGATGGCACCTAAGAAAGATGATATTATCATAACAGCGTTAGGGCGGATTAGTGAATCAACTGATGATATTCATACTGAGATGGTTGCAATGCGTCAAGATGTGTCGTTGCTCCAGAACATATCAGCTAAGCAGCAAGGCATATTAGAAACGCATATCAAACGAACCGAATTGGCTGAAGCAGCTATAAAACATACAGCTGATGAAGCCGTCAAGAGTAGAGATATTTTAGATGGGCGCATAACACCATTGGAAGCACATGTTTCCATGTGGGCTGGTGCCGGCAAGCTGTTCGCAACGCTAATATCTATATGTAGTATAGGCGGATTGATTTATAAGTTCTTTATGTAATTCTTAATTAGATAATGGATGCATAGGTACTAACATAACAAACACATCTATTATTGATAGTCACAGGAGAATTCTAATATGGCTAAATTTGGCGTAACAATGCAACGAACCGCTTCAACTACTCTCGCAACTGGGTCTTTGACCGCCGCAGCTTCTAGCATGCGTAGAGCTAAGGTGTATGACCTCATGTTTGGCTCAGAAGCCACACCTGCCGATAACGCGTTTCTATGGCAGGTCCAGCGCTGCACCACTGCTGGCACGGCCGGTACCAACCCCACACCGCTAGCACTTGACTCAGCAGACTCACTTGCCACCACGATTGTAGCCGGTCAGGCTCACACGGTAGACCCCACAGGCGCTACTGTTCTGATGTCGATTGGTCTTAACCAGCGTGCTACTTTCCGATGGGTTGCGGCTCCAGGCGGCGAGCTCGTTATCCCCGCCACCGCGTCTAACGGTATTAAGTTCGAGACTCCGACCGCAGGTGGTCTAGTTTCAGTAACTGTAACTGCACACTTCGACGAACAGTAATTAGGTGTTGTATGCGTCGGCCTCAAGGTTATCTAATTATAACTAGCCCATATGGGGCCGATCTTGAGTGTGACACATTTACCTGCGTTCACTGTAATACGATAGTTCCTGTTCAACCCGCACCGGCTCCAATGCCGGGCGGATTTTGTGGAATGTGTAGATCCTTCGTTTGTGACTCCTGCGCAGATAAAGAGTGCACACCATTTGAAAAACAGCTAGAGGCTTGGGAAGCTAAAGATCGTGCCAGACGATCTATGGGGTTTAAGTAGAGGAGCCTTATGAGTATTGAAACACTGGTCACTTCGATTGTTGACGGTACTGCCAATACTGCCGGTACGGCCGCATCCTGCATTCCTAGTGCTGCCAAAATCACTACGGTTCCTAACTTTTGGACCATCGGCAAAATGGTTCGAATTAAGGCCTCTGGACGTATTTCGTCTCTAATTACCACCCCCGGCACTGCCAGATTCGACGTTCGAATAGGGGCTGTAGTCGCCTGGGACGGACTTGCTGTTCTGCTAGACACTGTAGCTGCCCACACCACCGTAGGATGGGATCTCGAAATAATTCTAACCTGTAGGGCACAAGGAAACAGCACCTCAGCCAACGTCATCGGTGTTGGCAAGTGGATTTGTGAAGATATCCTAGGAGTTCCTACAACTGCCCCAAAGGGAGTTTTAACTGCTATCCTCCCTTGGAACACGGCACCGGGTGTCGCTGGAACTGGTTTCGATAGCACGGCAGCACAGACCTTAGATCTGTTCTTTACTCAGACTGTAGCTACTGGCACCATGACTTGCCATAGCTACAGCGTAGAAAGCCTAAATCTAAACTATACGTAATAAGGAGGTGGCCCAATGGCACCTCCTAGAAGACGACAAGGCACTGGTCCTACAGGTCGGGGTCTTAGCAGCGCTAAGAACAAACGCCCTCAAATTCAGGGTGGGGCTGCGTTTGATCCCTCACAGGGATTCCCTTACGTACAGAACGTAGATCTGACGCCGACTCCCGCGCCTCGTTGCGTTGCTCTAATGCTCGTGGCGATGGCTGTCGCTCCGCTGCAACCGCCCGCCTTTAACCCCGGCACAGCAGGATTTCCTTACGAACAGTCTGTTGATTTTGCATGCAAGGATTTGTCTCGCCCTCACCTACAGGGCGGTGCTGTCTATGTGCCACCACCAACAGGAGCCGTACGTTACGGTGCCTCGTCTGGTAGCGACGGTCTAACATCCGCAGATACATCCAAGGGCAAGGGCGCGATTGTAGCCGCCAACCGCAGGACAGTCACGTTCTGGATGCGGTTCCGTGTAACAAACGTCGGTTCTGGCCGACAGATGAACGCATGGTCGATCGAAAACGGTCCACCAGACCCAGCAGAATACCAGCTACAAGAAAGCACATTTAATGCTAACACCATGGAAGAGCACGACTCTTTCCAAGGAGGATTCTTATTCACACCGTCTATCGGTGTTGGCGATTGGTGGTTCGTTGCCTCTGTCAACGACTTCGACGGTGGCCCATCTACAATTCTGTACTCTAGGTCTGCACGCGATTCCAGTGCGCTAACCTCAACTACAGGCAATACACACCCTTCATTTACATCCGGCATTCGATTCATCCTCGGCACCGACGATGCCAATCTCCAGAACGAGTGGTGGGATGGAGACATTGGTCCAGTTAAGGTCTGGAACACGGCCCTTACTGCTGCCGAAATTGAAATCGAATCTCGTACGATTCGTCCAGTTAAGCGACTGCATCTACATGCTACGTACGAGCAACAGACCGCTGGCGGCAAGCTTCTCGATACTACTGGTCACAACCACCATCTAACTCCTATTGTTCCGGGCTCGGGTGTTTGGTCTACCCGCACGGACGGTCCGATCCTCGCAGATGGTCCAGTTTGGACATTTATTCCTAGCGACTTTCCGCTAGTCCAAAACGATCAGCTTCCTCCGATTGCGGCTGTTCGCAACCGTAACTTGCTTGGTGATGAGTCGGTACAGCCTATCGTTTTCGCGTCTACTACGTTCAATCCAGCGGCTGGTTTCCCGTACGAACAATCCGTTGACTTTGCTAGGAGTATTCCACAAGCGCAGAATGGTTGGTCCGCTCTAGTTATTCAGGAACGTGAGCCAGTTACCGACTGGTTGCCCACTTATCCAGACTTCGCACGTGCAGCAGCGCGCCCAGTTAATGAAGGTGGTGTTTTCCGCACGCATGTAGAGTACGAGCCAACAGATTGGTTATCTACCTACCCAGACTTTGCCCGTGGTCCACAGCGCCCAGTTAATGAAGGTTGGTTTACCTTTGTTAGTCGTGATGTTGCGCCAGCTTTATCTTGGTTACCTACCTACCCAGACTTCGCTCGCGGACCACAGCGTCCTGTTGGTGAAGGGTCGATCATATCTTCCCTTCAATCTACACCAATTTTCAATCCTGCTGCCGGATTCCCTTATGAGCAATCTGTTGACTTTGCCGCTCGTGGTGTTACTCAGACTAACACTGGTTGGATGGCGCTCGTCATTCCAGAGTACGAACCTACAGACTGGTTCCCAAGTTACCCAGATTTTGCTGGTAGATCCGCTCTTCGCCCAGTTGGTGAAGGTGGTATTTTCCGCACCCATCTTGAGTACGAGCCAACTGATTGGTTCCCCGCCTATCCAGACTTTGCTCGTGGTCCACTTCGTCCAGTTAATGAAGGCGGACTGGCCCCATTTGTCAACAGGGAAACATCTAACCCGACTACTTGGCTACCTACCTATCCAGACTTTGCAAGGGCTGCTGCTCGTCCCGTTAATGAAGGTGGATTATTCCGCACCCATGTAGAATACGAACCTACTGACTGGTTTCCTATTTACCCAGACTCCGCTCGCGGAGTACTTCGCCCTGTTAATGAAGGCGGGTCCTTTTTTGTCAACAGGGAAACGTCACTTCTAACTACTTGGTTACCTGACTATCCTGACTTTGTAAGGGCTGCTGCTAAAGCCGTTAATGAAGGTGGTCTAGCTACTTTTGTCAACAAAGAGACTTCACTTCTAGCTACTTGGCTTCCTACTTATCCCGACAAAGTATGGGCCAAACCTGTTCCTGTTCCTGAGGGTTGGTTTTCTCTAGTAATTCAAGAGCGTGAGCCAGTCGTTGATTGGCTACCTGACTACCCAGACTTTGCACGTTCCGTAGCGCGCCCAGTTAACGAAGGTGGTGTATTTAGAACCCACCTTGAATACGAACCTACAGACTGGTTCCCCACCTACCCAGAT
>JANXME010000004.1 GCA_025354785.1 Actinomycetes bacterium
GCCGACCAAGTTTCGGCAATCGTGAAGATCCGCTCCTATGCTCCCTTTACGGTAGTCACCGTTGTAGTAGATCTTCCAACTGGGGGCTCTAAGACATTTAAGGTGACGCTAGGTTCTGCTCCATCGCAGTAATCTCCTTAACTTTTTAGCTACTCCACCAATCCCTTTAAATCTGACGGTAAGGTTTGTGCATGGCGCTCTTTCGATTGCAGATTTCCTTACCGGATCGACCGGGTTCTCTGGGTGCGCTGGCTTCGGCAATAGGTTTTGCTGGCGGTGACATTAGAGGGTTAGTTGTAATGAAAAGCGAGGATGGCCGTGGATTTGATGACATAACTGTCGCAATTCCAGGAAGTGATCCCACTGATTTGTTAAATGTATTACGCGAGATTGGCGGCGTGGAGGTATTGAGCATAATCCCAGTCGAGTAGGTTGGAATTGTCGGGTATTAGATTATTTGTGCGCCCTGACTGGGTAGCGAAGGGAAAAAACGAGGCGCTTTCAGGCCACTCTTTGCGAAGGCTTCACGTATTGCAATTGAGGTGAGTTCGGCTAGTCCGGCGCGCACCAGTGCTATCGCACTTCCACCAAAGCCACCACCCACCATTCGGGCGCCTAGCGCGCCCGCGGCTTGGGCGGTTTCAACTACGAGATCCAATTCGGGGCAGGAGACTGCGTAATCATCTTTGAGCGAGGCATGAGATAAGTTGATCAATCTACCTAATTGTTCGAAATTGCTTTCTTTCAGTGCGGTTACCGAATCGAGCACGCGTGCCATCTCGGTAATGCCGTGGCGAGCACGAATCAATTCAATCTCAGTTAGCTTTTCCTTTTGCGTCACGATTTGCTCCATTGACAAATCGCGCAGTGAGTCGACCCCCAACTTTCTGGCAACAGATTCGCAATCGGCGCGACGAGCTGCATACCCACCATCAACTAGCGCGTGATGTGCGCGGGTGTCCACTACAAGAAGTTCCAGCCCATTGGCCGCCAAATCGAAGGGGATATGACTCGTTGTTAAATCCCGGCAGTCCAACAAGAGCGCAAAACCGGCTTTAGCCATAAGAGAGACCGATTGATCCATAATTCCACAAGGCATCCCTACAAAATCATTTTCGGCAGATTGTGCGATGCGGGCAAGTGCCTCCAGCGAGTGATCTAAATCAAAGAGGGTATTTAGCCCGAGCCCTACGCTGCATTCCAGGGCAGCGGAGGAAGAAAGTCCAGCCCCAAGTGGCACTTGGCCGTCGATCAAAATATCAACCCCATGTGTAATGTATTGATCTATTCCCAGCGCCCAAATCACACCAAGTGCGTAATTTTCCCACCCGCGTTTCATCGGAGGTCTTATTTCTTCGAGATTGTAAGTGTGGACCACTGACTTTCGCTGAAGGGAGGCAATGCGAACCAGATTGTCGTCGCGTTTGCGCACTGCTGCGTAAGTACGGTCTTGAATAGCGAATGGCAAAACATAACCTTGGCTGTAATCGATATGTTCTCCAATTATATTTACGCGCCCTGGCGCGGCCGCTATTAGATCAGGGCCAATCGAGAAGGTATCGAAAAAGCGCTTTTCAATATTCATTTACTACTTATTAGATTCTTGAGAAAGTGTTAGATTCAAAAAAGCGTTCGCTGCATCTAAAACCATCTGATTAATATCTCGAGTAGGACGCCAATTCAATAGGGACTTTGCCTTCGCTATATCTGCTATAAGAATTGCTGGATCTCCGGAGCGTCTGGGCGAATTAACATGTGGAATATTTCTTCCGAGTGCAAGGCCCGCTGCCTGGAGTACCTCCTTTACCGAATATCCATCACCACTTCCTACGTTAATTATTTCGTGGGTGCCCCTCTTGATTCTGCCATCTTCGATCGCCGCTAAAGCAGCGATATGGGCATCAATTAGATCCACTACATGCACATAGTCTCTGATACAGGTTCCATCTGCGGTCGGCCAATCAACTCCGAAAATATTTACAGGATTTTCAGGAGTGCTATTTAGCACATTTGGAATTAAGTGCGTCTCTGGGTCGTGCCTCTCGGCCAACCAGCCGCGTTGAGATTTAACTGCGCCAGCCACATTGAAATAACGCAGACTTGCAGCGCTCAATCCGTGGGCACGAGATTCATCAGTAATCATGGCATCAATGGCTAACTTTGTTGCTCCATACGCATTTGTCGGCCGAGTCGGTGCGCTCTCTGGAATTGGAACGCTTTCTGGTTCACCATAAGTAGCTGCCGATGATGAGAAAACCAGTTTGGCAACTCCAGCTTTTCGCATTTCGTCTAAAAGATTGCGACTTCCGATTAGATTGACTGACCAATACAACTCAGGTTTAATGACGGATTCGCCAACGAGGGATTTTCCCGCAAAATGAATTACCGAGCTACAACCTTGGAGTGCGAGCGAAATGGCGCTGCGATCCAGGAGAGAGCCCTCCACAAAACTAACTGAAGACGGCAAGCTTTCGGCATGACCGGTGCTGCAATCATCTAGGACAGAAATCTGATGGCCTTGGGCCAGCAACAGTTCAACTGCAGTTGCACCGATATATCCGGCGCCGCCCGTAACTAAAATTCGCGTCATTTTTCAAGTACCACCGAACGAAGTTGGTTTGCCGATTGCTCGGGCAACATATCCATGATGAATGCCCCCATCGCAGACTCCGAGCCAGCTAGATATTTCAATTTCCCAGGGGCTCGTCGCACGCTTGTTATTTGCCAATGCAGCCGCAACAGGTCGCGCCCTTCTCGGACGGGGGCTTGATGCCAGGCCGCGATATATGCCATTGGAATATTGAATACGCCATCTAGCCGCTGCAATACTTCTAGCGCTATTTCTGGGAAGGCATCACATGCGCCCGGCGAAAGCTGCGTCAAATCCGCCACGGGAATCAATGGTGCGACGTGTATCTCGAAAGGGTAACGAGCCGCAAATGGCACAAATGCTATCCAGTGGTCATTGTGAGCAACGATACGAACTTCATCGCGTATTTCACGCGCTAGCAAATCATCAAAGAGAATTCTTCCCGTCTCATCAAAGTGTTGGGTAGCAGCGAGCAACATTTGCGTTGTCTTGGGTGGTAAGTATGAATATGCATAAATTTGCCCGTGCGGGTGCATGAGCGTGACGCCAATCTCCTCACCGCGATTTTCAAATGGGAATATTTGGCGCACAAAATCTAATTTCGAAAGTTCAGAGGTGCGGTCTCGCCAAGCCTCCAAAACCGTGCGAACTTGGCGTTGGGATAAATCTGCGAAAGATTGACCGTGGTCTGGGGTAAAACAGACAACTTCGCAGACTCCAGCTGCCGGTGCCACTCGTGTGTCTGGCCCATTAATTTCTGGCAAGTTCCAGCCAGTTTCTGGTGGTCGCAGCGATGGAAAACGGTTGTCGAAGACAACTACTTCAAAATCTGATTCGGGAATCTCCGTTAGCGCCGCGCCCTGGGTGGGACAGAGTGGGCATAGCTCCTTAGGTGGAAGAAAGGTACGCGTTTGGCGATGCGCGGCCAGCGCGATCCACTCATTCAATAGGGGGTCTAATCGCAACTCTCCAATGAGAGGTTGCTCTTCTTGAGGGCGTTGATCTATTGCCTGACGGGATTGGCCCTGCGAATCGTAATACCTGATGGTGCGACCATCGGACATCATACGATTGTTGCGAAGTACCCCCGCGCCCAATTCCTTGATCTGCACCATAGTGTCGCTACTCTACCGATATGAATCAGCAATCAGCACATCTTTGCGCGGGCACGACTTCATTCATCTGCGAAGTGGAAAATGGCGCGATGATCATTCGCCATTGGGGTGCTCGACTTTCGGGAGATAATTCCCAAGTCGCATTGGCTACTCGCACTTCGGTTCCAAATAGTGGCTTCGACGCTCCCATAACCCCGGGGATTATGCGAGAGAGCGCCAGGGGTTTCTTGGGTCAACAAAGTCTCACCGGACACGGCAAGGTCGGGGCGTGGTCGACTAAATTTGAAGTGACCCAATTTCAATCTTCGCCGTCCAGTATCGATGTGACCTTGCAAGATAATTTCGCGTGCTTGGAGGTTCGGGTTCACTTTGAAATGGATACTTATGGAGTACTCACCGAAAGAGCCACAGTCACCAATTTGGGCGAGGCGCAATATTATTTAACTGATTACATCCATTGGTTGCCGCTCCCGCAAGAAGCCACGCAAACATTGGATTTTGCGGGAAGATGGTCTAACGAGAGAAATCCTCAGCGTCGCAATATTGCTGCTGGCACCTGGATTAGAGATTCGCGTGAGGGCCGCAGCGGACATAACTTTTCAATCGCCCAAATTGCCCTTACCCAAGAAACTAATTTTCGCGCGGGGCAAGCGTGGGCCATCAGTATTGCCTGGAGTGGAAATTCCCAATATGCCGTTGAGCGGATCTGGGACGGGACACAATCTATCGGTGGCGGTGAACTTCTATTGCCTGGTGAGGTCGTACTTTCTAAAGGAGAAAGTTACGAGGCGCCGGCGCTAATCGCAGTTTATTCAGGGGATGGCTTAGATGGTGTTAGTAGCTCTTACCACAGCCATATTAGGTCTCGGCAATCCCATCCCAAACGCCCGCGTCCATTAACTCTTAATATGTGGGAAGCGGTTTATTTCTCCCACGATGAAGCCAATATTCGCAAGATCGTAGATGTCGCGGCAGAAATTGGTGTGGAACGTGTGGTCTTAGATGATGGCTGGTTTCATTCCCGCCGTGATGACCGCGCCGGTCTTGGAGATTGGGTCATCGATCCGCAAGTTTGGCCTCAGGGTTTGAGCCCCATTATTGATTACATAACTGCCAAGGGAATTGAATTTGGATTGTGGTTTGAAGGCGAAATGGTTAACGTAGATTCAGATCTCTACCGTGCTCACCCTGAATGGATTTTGCACGAAGGTCAGCGCACGCCGCCGGAATGGCGGAATCAACAAGTACTCGACTTAGGACATCCAGGTGCATTTGATCACGTTCTATCTCAAGTCGATGCAATTCTTTCTGGTCACAATATTTCGTATATCAAGTGGGATCATAATCGCACCTTGGTCGATGCCGGTCATTTAGGCCAGGCCGGAGTAAGGCGGCAAACGCAAGCCATTTATAAGCTCTTTGACCAATTGAAAGCCCGCCATCCAAATTTGGAGATCGAATCTTGTGCCTCCGGCGGCGCACGTGTAGATCTCGGAGTTATTGACCACGTGGATCGTTTTTGGACAAGCGATAATAATGATGCGCTCGCTCGCCAAACTATTCAACGTTGGACGATGCAAGTAATTCCTCCCGAATTGTTGGGTACACATATTGGACCTACCCATGGACATCAAACTGGTCGCACTCTAGAACTTTCTTTTCGCGCCGTCACGGCCCTTTTCGGACATGCTGGAATTGAGTGGGATATAACGGAAGCAGATGCAAAAGCCCGCAAAGCCTTAGCCACTTGGGTAACTTTCTACAAAGCCAATCGCGGATTTTTGCATTCGGAGCAGATGGTGCGCGTTGATTATCCTAATAGCTCGGCTTACCTTCATGGAGTTCAAGCTGCGGACCGCTCGCGCGGTCTCTTTGCCTACGTTCAACTTGAACCCACGATTGCTGTGCACCCAGCCCCGATGAAGTTTCCAGATTTCGATCCGACCGCCAGCTATCTGGTTAAAGCCATTTATCCTGCAGGTCGACCTCGCTACATGCTTAGCCAAACTCCGGAATGGCTAACCGGAGTTACGCTCTCGGGATCGGCGCTGGCCCACGTCGGACTGAGCGTTCCAATATTGGCACCAGCTAACGCCTTCTTGATAGAAATAACGCGCGTCTAATCAGCCCAATTGAGTGAGCGCTCGACCGCCATCTTCCATCGCGCGTATCCCGCTTCCCGATTCTCCAACGAGGTTGTCGGGAACCAACGTCTAGATGGATGCCATTGTTTTTTGATCTCTTCTTTATTCGCCCAAAATCCAACTGCTAGTCCGGCTGAATATGCGGCTCCAAGCGCAGTAGTTTCACCTACAAGGGGGCGAGTAATTTCAACTCCCATAACATCGGCTTGCATCTGCATACAAAATTCGTTGGCTGTAATTCCACCATCAACTCTCATTTCAACCAGTGGGACGCCACTATCGGCAACCATGGCATCCATGATGTCGCGAGTTTGGTAGCAGATGGCCTCAAGTGCGGCACGCGCTAAGTGGGCCTTGGTTGCTGCGCGCGTTAGGCCAACAATTACCCCGCGTGCATCACTCCTCCAGTAAGGGGCGAACAAGCCGGAAAAGGCTGGCACGAAATAGACCCCGCCATTATCGGCCACCGATGAAGCTAAATTTTCAGTTTCGGCTGCGCTAGAAATGATTCCCAATTGATCTCTTAGCCATTGAATTGCCGATCCTGTCACAGCCACCGATCCTTCAAGTGCATATTGCACCGGCTCGTCGCCAAACTGAAAAACCACGGTGGTTAGAAGTCCGTTCTTAGAGCGAACAATTTCCGTACCAGTATTTAGGAGCGCAAAATTGCCAGTTCCATAGGTTGTTTTAGATTCACCTTTCTCAAAGCAGACTTGACCGACCATGGCGGCTTGTTGATCCCCCAATATTCCAGCAATAGGTAGAGAGCAACCCAGCGGTCCAGCGGGATCCGTTAGCGCATAGATTTCCGAAGAAGAACGAATTTCGGGAAGTACAGATCGCGGAACTCCGAAAATTTCCAGGAGTTCGTCATCCCACTGCAGCGTTTCCAAATCCATCAAGAGAGTGCGGCTGGCATTAGTCACGTCCGTGAGGTGGACGCCTCCGCGGACCCCTCCAGAGAGATTCCAAAGTAGCCACGAATCGATGGTGCCAGCCCGGGCGTTACCGTTGGCAATCCCGGCCTGGACGGCAGGATCATTTTCTATTAACCAGTGCATTTTGCTGGCCGAAAAGTATGGCGCGACGGTCAAGCCGGTGCGATGGCGAGCCAATTCACGACTTTCTTGGCTCAGGGTGGATAGAAATTCGGCTGTACGAGTGTCTTGCCAAACGATCGCGTTGCAAAGCGCGAGGCCAGTAGTCGCATCCCAGAAAACAGTGGTC
>JANXME010000037.1 GCA_025354785.1 Actinomycetes bacterium
GGCTTCGGGCTCAGCAGTGAAGTATTCTCAATAGATCTTTTTAGGTTTTAAGCGCGTAAGGGCGAAACTCGAAGTGATTTATGCTTGTAGGCTTTATGCTTTTAGTGTTTTAGTCAATGGAATGAAGTATCAAGTCGAGAATCGCCCTTACGAGGCTCTAAAGTTTTATTTAGTCTAACCTGTCTTTGTGTAAAGATAGGGGGTCAGGACGCCCGAGAACACGTATTCACGATCTGGGTTCTCGGGCTAGATTCGCTTCTTAAGCCGGTGAGAAAGGATTGTCGTGAGTTCCGTGGTACAGAATCCAGGCATTATTTCGAGTAAAAGAGCTTGGTCGTTTTGGGTTTTCATGATGATTTTTTTGGAGGAAAGGAGGGCCCTTGGAAGAGGATTTTTTTGTTGCTGGCCAGCTGGGTTTTGTCCCCGTCCCTACAATTTTACCAAAAAAATATCGATTGTCAAGGGGTTTTTTAAAAAAATTTAAATTTTTTTAAAAAAAGTTCAGGAAGTAAATGAGAGATGGATATTGATAGAGTGCCTAAGTTGTTGATTGAAAACATACTTATGGAGGGTTGGTTGGGCGATTCATTAATTGCAGATAAATGCTGCGCATTTTAGATAAATCGCAGTCCTAGGCGGAGCCAAAGTCGTGAATCAAAAAAAATATCAATAAACTTGACACAATTTGTATTTATTGGATGATGGGGATTATGATTACAAAAAGCGTGAAAGCTATTTATTTAATTACGGCACTTTGCCTTGCTACTTCCGCCATGGCGATGAAGGGGAGGAAGAGGATGAGGGATGAGAAGGTTTGGGAAACCTGCACAACTCTGACAACAACGCTTCCCCAGGAAGAGCTTTCTTTGTTGGAGCAGCTTTCTTGGGACATCATAAAGATGATCTATGGTAGGCTGGATCCGGAGAGTAAGAAAGTTTTTCTCAGGCTCAATAAAAATCTGTGCAGCTTAAGGTATACCTTCAGAAAAATAAACTTAAAGGGCGAAGAAGGGATTCCTTATCTTTGCAGGAGCGAAGGACTCGAAGAGCTAGAAATAGCCTATGCAGTAAGCCCGCAAGCTATCCTTAATCTGGGGCCTAGATTGGGAAAACTGCTGACTTTAGATTTATCAAAAAGCTTAATAAGGAATGGAGTTTTAGTAGCTTTGGCGCCTTTTTTGCCCCAGTTGCAGCAGCTCAATTTGTCGTACTGTAAAGTGACGTATGTAGGCCTAGCGCATCTGGCAAGATTGCCCCAGTTGCAGCAGCTCAATTTGTGGTACTGTAACGTGACGGATACAGGCCTAGCGCGTCTGGCGAGATTAACCCAGTTACGGCAGCTCAATTTGAGGAACTGTTCTAGAGTGACGGATGCCGGCGTAGCGCATCTGGCTGGATTAACCCAGTTGCAGCAGCTCAATTTGCAAGAATGTGAGCAAGTGACGGATGCCGGCCTAGTACATCTAGAGGGATTAACCCAGTTGC
>JANXME010000051.1 GCA_025354785.1 Actinomycetes bacterium
CCATCCCATGGTTCCATCAACGATGCGTGAAAAGCATAAAAGTCTCTCCGCTGCTGCGTCATCGATGCATGATTTTCCCAAGCCTCTGGAATCATCATCAGTATGGAATGCGGAAGAGATCGTCCACCAAGATAGAGAAGCTCCAAAACTTGGTCGAAAGAGGCCGAATCACTTCCCTGCTCATCCACAATAGGAAAGAGTCGGCGCAAGTCTCCGGGAATCAATTCACTTTTCAGCAAAGCCTCGCGAGCGCGCATCCAATTTCTATTTCCTTTTACAGTATTAATTTCCCCGTTATGCGCAATGAATCGATAAGGGTGAGCCAAGGGCCATGATGGAAAAGTGTTGGTGGAAAAACGCGAGTGGACTAGCGCCAATGGCGAGACCACGCGCGCATCTGATAACTCTGGAAAAAATTCCTCAAGTTGGCCAGTCGTTAACATCCCCTTATAGACAATTGTTTGCGACGAAAGCGAGGGAAAATAAACAGGCAGACTATGTTCGGCGCGCTTTCGCAGGCAGTAGGCCAGCCTTTCTAACTCTAAACCGCTTTCATTACCCACTCCGGACAAGAAAAGTTGCTCGAAATCCGGCATGACGGAAAGGGCAGTCTTGCCAAGCGTGGAAGAGTTAGTCGGCAAATTTCGCCAGCCCAAGACTTTAAGTCCCTCTTGCTGCGCTAACTCTTGGATTTGAGAGCGAATGTTCTCTCCTCTACCAACAAATGCAATTCCAGCGATATATGAGCCGACCGCAGGTAATTGAAAAGCAACCACTTCACGGTAGTAAGCGTCCGGGATTCGAATCAAGATCCCTGCGCCATCACCACTATCTGGTTCTGCTCCAGACGCGCCGCGATGTTCTAGATTGCGCAAAGCGGTCAGGGCCAGGCTGACAATTTCATGGCTGGCTACCTTATTTAGTGTGGCCACCATCGCAACGCCGCAGGCATCACGCTCAAAAGCCGGGTCATAGAGACCTTGAGCGGGCGGGAAACTGGAGGAAAGTGCCATGACGTCTGCTCCTGTTGTCCGATGGGTTTGCGGGACAACTATGGCCCAGAGTCTTTAGAAAATTAACTGGCGAAATGCTACCAAAGTATTTCTCCGCGGCTAGCGGATATTAAATTCCACTCACATTGAGCAAAGCGCCGATTCCAGCAGTTATCGCCATACCCATTATTCCCCCAATAACCACGCGCATGGTTGGCTGGAAAATCTTGGAACCAGAAGTTTTGGCGCTAATCATTCCCGCTGCAAGCAGACCAACAATTGCGAAGGCGACAATGCTCCAGGCCTTGGTGCCAGCCGTTGGTGCGAACGCTCCCAAAAAGGGAACCAGCCCTCCGATCGTAAAACTAATTGCCGAAGCCACCGAAGCCTGGACCGGGCGCGCCTTGGTATGAGGATGCTGACCTAATTCATCTCTTAAATGCGCTGTCAGGGGGTCCTTCGCATGCATCGCAACTGCAACTTGGTTAGCCAATTCTGGGGTCAAACCGCGATCAATATAAATATGTGTAAGTTCCAGTAGCTCGGCCTCTGGCGCCTGCGCCAAATGCGCAATCTCTAGCAACCGGTCTGATTCCTCAATATCGTTTTGCGATCTCACCGATACATATTCACCCACAGCCATTGACATGGCTCCCGCCACGATTCCGGCGATTCCAGCAGTTACCAGAAAGCTGGGAGCATTGGCGGCGGAGACTCCCACCATCAGACTCGCGATTGAGACCAGACCATCATTAGCACCCAACACCGCCGCCCGCAACCAACCTGCGCGATGGGTGCGGTGGGAGAGATTGCGTTGATAGACCGCTTCCAGGGATTCGTGGGGAGACATGCGGGAAATCCTATCGGTTGAAAAATTCTATGGATGGTCAGGGATATTGCTAGTTCTTTTGATTCTGCCAAAAGCCAGCGCTGCGAGCGCACCTACAATCAAACTCACCCACTCGTTTATCCGAAGTCCAGCAACGTGATGGGCCGAATCTATTCTCAAAGATTCAATGAAGAAACGTCCCAAGCAATATGCTGCGATATAGAAGAGAAAACCCTGTCCGGCGAGGAATCCACCTTCTAGCCGCATCAAAAGTAGCGCCACAAAAGTGCACCAGAGCGCCTCGTAGAGAAAGGTGGGATGGAAGAGGGAAAAGTTTTCAAAACCTACCGGTCGCAGCGAAAGTGGAATCTGTAGCCCCCACGGCAAATTGGTCGGTTTGCCGAAAAGTTCGCCATTAAACCAATTACCAAAGCGACCTAAAGCCTGCGCCAGCAGAACCCCTGGTGCCAGGGCATCAGCGAAATTGCCAAAGGTTGTCGTTCCCACACGCCCGCGCCGGGCTAACCGGCGAAATTGCCACCACGCCCCCAGCGTGCCCAATGCGATTGCGCCCCAGATTCCAAGTCCGCCTTGCCAAATCTTTATTGCATCCAAAGGCTTTCCGCCCGTCCCGAAATAAGCGTCGGGAGAAGTAGCAAGATGATAGAGCCGGCCTCCAATTATTCCCGCGGGAACCGATACCAGGGCAACATCTGCCACAACATTTACTCCACCGCCTGCTCGGCGAAAACGCTTATCCCCCAACCAAATGGCTAAAGCAATACCACCCACGATACAGAGCGCGTAAAAATGAATCGTCATTCCCGCGATATTGAATTCCGAACGGCTTGGTGTCGGAATTGAAGCAAACACGAGTGGCGACTAACCCTCAATAGCTTTTTTAAAGGCCGCGGCATCCATGTATTCCGTGTTGCGATCGATTTCCTTACCGTTGACTTTCACAGTCGGCGTAGATGACACATTTGCTGCGGACCCCGCATCGGCTGAATTCGTCACCCAATCTAAAAATGTGCCCTTATTTATGCAACTAGTGAACTTGTCGGAAGCAACTCCGGCGGCAGAAGCGCTCTCAATAAGTGAAGCGTTAGTCCAAGTTCCCGTGTTCTCTTTGCCTTGATGAGCATAGAGATAGCCCTGAAGTTGCAGGTACTTACCTTCGTCGGCAGCGCATGCCACTGCATTTGCGGCTAAGACGGATTCAGGTCCAATGAAAGAGAGAATATGGAAGACCACTTTGGCCTTCTTGGAGTTAACCAGATTCGTAAGATAGGCGCCATTGACCGATTCAAAATGTGCACAAATGGGGCATTGCAAGTCTTCCCAAATGTCAACGGTCTTATTTTTTACTTCGCCATTGTAAACGATTCCATAACCATCAGCTTTAGAAACGCTGGAGGGAATTGCTGCGCTCTTAGATTTATTGCTCATCACTGAGAAAACAGTTCCGACCAAAACCACGAATACGATCATGCCAATTACCAAATAGCGAGTGACTTTGTCTCCGCCTGATTTCTGAACCATCTTTCAATTCCAATCTATCAATATTTACGCGGATATAGCATGAACTCCCAATGCCAATGAAATAAGGATACCTGAAGGAGGGCCCTTCATCTACCTTCGCGTACTCCCGCTACAAGTTCGTCAGCTAGAGATCGAAGTTGCAAAAGTCCGGCGACCTCATCTTTTGCTTCTAAGAGAATTTTAATAAGCGCCGAACCAACAATGATGCCGTCGGCATAGGATGCAAGCTCACTAGCCTGAGCACGAGTAGAAACGCCGAGCCCCACTGCCACTGGTAAATCGGAAACCAGCCGAATTCGTTCAACCAGGTCCTGCGCTTGTGAAGAGATCGATGTCCGGCTGCCCGTGACTCCCATCAGGCTGGCGGCATATACAAAGCCAGAG